>JAQCID010000214.1 GCA_027618855.1 Bacteroidota bacterium
AATTCAAGTCGTTGCGGACAATTATCTTCAGGATGTTCAAGGTGAGCATGTGAATGAAGCAATTGAAAGATTTGAGACTTTAACCAGAGAAATTACAAGCACATCAATAGGTGATCTTAGAAAGATTGGTACAAAGAAATTTCTACTTGAAGATAAGTCCTATGCTGTCTATGTAGCTTATGAAATAAAGAAGTCAGCGATGTTCAGATTTCTCAAAAAGAAAGCCAAGTTAGACGTTAAAATTGATCCTCTGGTAAGAACTCAGATCATCAACATGTGTGATCAGGAAATTCAACGACTCGAGGCCGAGGAATAGATCTAAGTCCTTTCATACGATCTCTAACTAGACGGGGATATTCCACCCATGAGTATCCTCACCAGTCCCTAGGCGTACTGAATCGAGCGCATCCTTAATTTGATGAGCAATCGTCCAGGTTGTAGGGTCGGGCAATTCAAAATCCCATTCTTTAATTCCAATCGTTGACATTAATGAAACCGTTGCGGCAGTTCCTAATCCGAATGCTTCATTTAAGGTTCCATTTTTTGCGGCCTCTTCCAGTTCAGCAACTGTCACAGTTCTGGACACGACATCGATCCCTAAATCTTGTGCCACTTTGATGGCGCTATCTCGCGTAATCCCCGCAAGTACGGTATCGCTGGTCGCAGGAATAATAAGTTGGCCATTTACGACGAAAGCGGCATTCATCGTCCCGCACTCCTCTATACAGGTGTGAGATTTCGCATCTGTCCACAACAGCTGATCATACCCCTGGTCATTTGCGAGTTTTGTAGGATAGAGAGACCCCGCATAGTTTCCTGAAGCCTTCGCTGCACCAGTCCCTCCTATTGCTGCTCTTGTGTAGTTGTATTCTACCTTGACCTTAACAGGCTTGTCATAATATTTCCCTACTGGGCAAGTAAATATGATGAACCTATATGAATGGCTTGGTCTTACACCAACATGGGAATCAGTTGCAAATAAGAATGGGCGAATATATAAAGATGAATTTTCGTTGTTGGGGACCCAGGCCTCATCAAGTTGAATTAATTCAACCAGAGCTTGCATGAATATATCCTCAGGAACTTCAGGTATGCACATTCTAACGGCACTAATGTTAAAACGTTTAATATTATCTCCGGGTCTAAACATACTTACTCCTCCATCTGGTTGACGATATGCTTTCATGCCTTCAAAAATCGTCTGTCCATAGTGAAAAGCCATCGTCGCAGGACTTAGCGACATAGGACCAAACGGTTGGATACTTCCTTTCTTCCACACACCATCTTCATAATCCATCACGAACAAATGATCTGAAAACACTTGTCCAAATGAAATGTTTTCAAAGTCAACACTGTCAATAGAAGAACTTTTTGAAACCTGGATGTCGAACATTGAATCTGTAGTTATCATTTAAGTTTCATAAAAAAGTTTCGGAGTGCAAATATGGTCAATTTAAGGGGGTCAATGCAAATGAGACTTCGCAATAAACTATAAAAAAACCACTTTCACCTTCAAATTACAGCACAACTGACTGATTGTTAGTATGAAAACAGAAACCTGTTGGGACTCACGATCCCCGATTTAACGGCATACATTACGATGCCCGCGGTATTTCTTACACCAAGCTTATGCATAATGTTTTTTCTATGCGTAGTGACCGTGTGTGAGCTAAGAAAGAGCAATTCAGCAATCTTTGCATTGGTGTGACCTTCTGCAATCAAACCTAGCACTTCTTTTTCTCTTTTGCTTAGTCCAATCGCATCGCATGAAAAATCCATGACTTCTAGATCATTGATGTCAATTGATTCTTTTCTAATTTTCTTTAAAATCTTGCCACAATAAAAGCTCGTTCCTTCAGACGTCGTTTTAATGGCATCTATTACTTCTGGGATATCACAGGACTTTTTAATGTAGCTATCAATCCCTGCTCTTAAAGCACTTGTGAGCGTTGCACCACTTTGGAGGGGAGTTATTGCAAGAAGCATAACCTTCGGATAACTACGCCTTATTTCTACAACAGTTTCAATATCGAATCCGTCACTCAAAAAATCAATGATGACAATGTGTGGAACGTACTTTTCAATTAGAGCAAACACCTCTTCGCTATTCTCAGCCTCGCCTACCACATCAAAACCTTCCATCGTTTTAATAATTGACTGAAGCCCAATACGACCAATGGTGCTGCTGTCAGCTATTATTATCGATTTCTTTAACATGTCATATATTGTTATTTGGAATGATTCCAGATAGCAAAGTTAATCCAAATGACCTATAGAAATGGTCTCTCCTTCATTCGCGAGCAAAGTATTTTCAAAAACAGCACGAGCTTCTTCTAACAAGCCATCTTAAACCTGATATCTATTTGAAAAATGGCCGATCATTAATCTTTCAACATTTGCTTCAAGGGCCACTCTTCCAGCATCTGAAGCTGTTGAATGCATTGTCTTTGTCGCAATGGATTTCTCAGACTCCATAAAGGTCGCTTCGTGATATAACAAAGTGGCATTGAGCGCTCGATCAATCACTTTTGGCGTAAAAGCTGTGTCAGCTGCGAAAACATAAGATCTAGATTTGACAGGTGCGATACAGCACTTGTTTGGATCAACGACTACCCCACCCTTCCTGTTAATGCCCTCACCTTTCTTAAGTACGTTTATTTCGTGGTAACTCAAATTATATAAATCTTTTGTTTCGGGTTTTAAATTCCAACTCCCTCTCAGTTCTTCAATTTTAAAACCACACGTGGCTATTCTGTGTTTTGTTGGAAAGGCTTCTATTTTGTAGCTTTTCATTTCAAGCAACAGTGAAGGCTTCGTAGAATCCACGACCTTAAACTGTACTGGAAAATCTATGTGGGTCTCCGTCTTATGCCAAATTGTTCTTACAAAACTCTCTAGTTCTTCAGGGCCAAAAATTTCAATAGGCGTCTTTCTGCCCAGTAAATTCATACTTGCAAGTAGTCCAGGCAAACCCATGACATGATCGGCATGCATGTGACTTATTAAAACCGTTTTAATCCTTTGG
>JAQCID010000215.1 GCA_027618855.1 Bacteroidota bacterium
GTTGACCGGGAAAGGGACTTGGAATGTGCCGTGTGCCATATTGTTAATTAATAATTTACGCAAAACTACCTACTCACACCTAAGGAAGCCTCATGGTAATGTACTTTTCGGATTAATATGAAGCACTTGTTCTCAAATATTGAAATACCCCCAATTTTCCTCATGATTTTGGGCCTTGTTTCTTTTTGTGCAACTGCCCAACACAACATTCCCACCTCTTCTTCAGCCGCTTCCTTTTTTATGGAGGGGAATATGTCGGAGGCAAACAGTCAATATGGCGCTCTTTTAAGTATTGAGCCTGCTCAACTCGATTTTCAATATTATTATGCGGTGACCTGCACCGCAGACTCAACATTGCGCGAAGAAGGGATACAAAGACTCATCGCCTTGGAAGGCGAAATGGAGTCTGAAGGCGAGCGTCTTTTCTTTCTCGCTCTGGCGTATCAACACAATGAGGATTTCAAACAAGCCACAAAAGTGTTTGACCGTGCTATCGCAAACTCAGACAAGAACTCAGAATGGTTAAAGGAAGCGGAATTCCGCCTGGTGCAATGCGATGCGTTACAAGACCTTGCCCCACCTACAATCTCAATTTCGTATTCAAGCAAAGATGAGGTCGAATTGGGGGACTTTTTCAGATCGATTTCCACAGAAGGTAGCCCTTTTAGAATCACCCTGGTGCCCACAGTACTTCGTTCCAAACTCGATAAGAAAAGAGGTTGGGTGAGTCCGGTCGTCTACAATCCAGAATCTGATGTAATCTACTTTTGTTCTTATGGCAACAAAGGTTCTACAGGGCTTGACATCTATATGTCAAAGATTAACCCCGACGGGTCTTTGTCTGAATCGCAGCGACTTCCCGATTCGGTAAACAGTGCTGCAGACGATATGAACCCGGTGTATCACAAAGAGACCGAATCAATCATCTTCGCTTCCGACAGGGCCTCATCTTTAGGTGGCTTTGATTTGTTTTCTGCCAAAATAATCTCCCCAAATGAAAAGTATGGCTCTCCTGAAAGATTGCCTCGCGCTTGGAACACATCCTCAAATGAATATTTTCTTTTTCCTGAATCACATACTTTGGCAGATGGAAACCTAAGTGGTGGATGGCTCGTGAGCGATCGGTCAGGTCATTTCAGTTCGGCTGTACTTTACCGTTCCCATGCCGTATCGAACGCCAAACTGGAGCCCGTTGAGGAAGAACAACAAGAAGATTCAGTAGAAGTTGCTCCCATTGCGATTCACAGTACCCACGACGTTCCTGAAATCAAGGAGGATATGGAAACCGTGAACGTGATCGTTGCACAAGAAAAACCAGTTCATGAACCCGTTCTCGAGCAAGTGGACGAACCAGCAAACGTGCCAGTCCAAGTCCCCGCTCAGACGTCAGAATTGGCGATCCAGGTGGGCGTGTTTACGTCTTTGCCAGATGTCGGCTTCCTGCCAAAAAACACTGAAATTATTGTTAAAACGTTGCCGAATGGATTGATCAAAGTCTTTGTGGGGCCGTTTGTGAATGAGGAAGAGAGGAGCAAGGCGAAAGTTGAATTAATTGCGTATGGTTTGGAGGATGTGTTTAACGCGACGGTGATACAAACAGAGGGAAAAGAAAAAGAAATACAAAAAACACATCTCGTTGCTCTTGAAGGGATTCATCCAACAGATCAACTCCCGGGAATCTGGTATGCGGTTCAAATAGGTGCGTTTTCAGGAGAGCCAAGCCAGCCAATGCTCACCATGACACAAGGGAATTTATTTTACGAAGTGTTAAGTGACGGATTGAAGCGATGGTATACAGAGGCAAGTCGAAGTGTGGATCAGACATTAGAGATGCTCCCCATTTTAATCCAAAGAGGTGCGAGAACAGATGCATTTGTTGTTCAACTCGAAGATGGAAAACGCATAAAGATCATGGCCATGAATTCTGTTGCCCGTGAGCGCGACTATGCCCAACCCACAGAAACACAAGTTGCTGTCGCATCTGTAGCATTCTACAGAGTTAGAATCGCTTCGTTTGCCAATTCCATACCTGCGATCGAAGCTGCTGCTTTGCTGCATTTAGGAACGTTGGTCACTGTTCGCAGTATTGAAATCGCGGGTGAGAAGGTCTATTTTACGTCTAAGTTGCCCCTTGAGGAAGCAGAACGAGCGTATGATTTAGCTGTTCTGGAAGGTTTTGAAAATGCGCAAATAGAAAAATACAATGAATAGACACAAGATTATTGTCCTTATTTTCAGTGCTTTATGCCCCTTTACATTCATTATAGGTCAAACCTACATTAATGAACTTATGGCAAGCAATCAAATAAGCAGTTTCGATGATTTTTTCGAGAGTGATGATTGGGTTGAGCTATATCACGAGGGGGGTGTTTTAAACTTAGAGGGGCATTTTTTAAGCGACCGATTGGATAACCTCACCAAATGGCAGTTTCCAAGTACAAATGCAGGGCTTACAACGATATTGCCAAATGGATTTTTATTGGTTTGGCTAGATAACGACGCGATTCAAGGTGAGAATCATGCCGAATTTAAGCTGAGTCCGGATGGAGAGGGGATTTACCTCACTGCACCTGATGGGGTGACAATTCTCGATTCATTGACTTTCCCTCCCCAACAGACAGACATTAGCTATGGACGTGTATGTGATGGGTGTGAAGACTGGATGTATTTTAATGTCCCCACACCGGATGAAAGCAATTATGAGGCAACACTGGCGACTCCATTACTCTATATAAACGAGGTGCTGATTTCAAATATAGACAACCTGATTGACGAATATCATGAGGCAGACCCTTATGTAGAGGTGTTCAACCCCAATGCGTTTCAAGTAAACTTAGCGGGATATACATTTTCTAACTCTGCAGGCCAGGCATATACAATTCCTGTGAACTCCCCTGTGGAAACGACCGTGGAAGGAGAGGGGTTTTTGCTATTTTGGATGGATGCTGCTCCCTTTCAAGGGGGCCATCATCTGGGATTTGAGCCCGCGCTTTCA
>JAQCID010000216.1 GCA_027618855.1 Bacteroidota bacterium
CCCTAAAATTTTCAGCCCGATCATTTTTCTCGCAGGTCCTTCAGCTTTAATGTCCTCTAAACGTTTTCTGTCGGTAAAATCCTTTGTGAATTGTGTGATCCAACCCAAACCTGCTTCTATCGGATTTGTCGTTTCATCGATATCGTTGCCGTACAAACAAAACCCCATTTCCATTCTTAAAGTATCTCTTGCGCCCAATCCACATGGAGTGACATCGGCATACAATAACGCATCCCAAATTTCAGAAGCTTTGCTGTTGGGGATGTAGAGTTCATATCCTCCGGAGCCAGTATATCCAGTTGCTGAGACGATGCACTCTGTGCCCAAAATGTCTGCTCTCATGAAGGTGTAGTATTTTAAGTCACCAGGATTAACATCCATGAGTGGCGTTAGTTTTTCTGTCGAATTTGGCCCTTGAAGGGCGATAAGCGTCCAGTCATCCGAGGTATCTTCTAACGTTACGTTTAATCCTTGCGCCTTGTCGTTGATAAACTTCCAGTCTTTCGCTCTGTTGCTCGCATTCACAACCAAGAGATAATCATTTTCTCCTTCTCTATATACAAGGAGGTCATCCACAATCCCACCCTCTCCGTTGGGGATACAGCTGTACTGAATTCCCCCATCAGATAACTTTGAAACATCATTTGATGTGATGGATTGAAGAAGCCCTGTTGCATCTGGACCTTTCACTGTAAACTCACCCATGTGGCTGACGTCGAACATGCCTACGTCCTCGCGTACTGCTTGATGTTCGATTTTAAGTCCAGCATATGAAACGGGCATTTCATAAAAGGAGTACTCCACCATCTTCGCACCGAGGTCGAGGTGCTTCTGAAATAAGGATGTTCTAATTAAAACAGTGTCATTCATGGCGCGAAGATAGTCTTGTGACCTTTTTCGTCCACCAATTTTTCACTTCTGTTCCACCGTGAAATACGCCGTCCAATACAGAGCATCCTCCTACAAAACCATTGCGATCCTCAAAGACCTGTGGGTATCTCTCGTATGTGCAGTTTTCATTAGTGAAGCTGTCTTTTGTGCGATAGTCTTTTGAGGGGTGTTCAAGTTCTGAATGTCGAATGTAATTCGAGCTTGACGCGACACTTTTTAAACCAAATTCATCTTCCAGCCACCTTAGACTCCCCAAGTTGAAGTCCAGAAGGGGGAGGCCCGGTTTGGCATATGTTTCAAGAAATTGAATTAAAGAATCCTCGAAATGTTCAAAGTAGGGGGCTGCCCCGTATCCAGTTCTGAGATGACGCATTAAAATTGTGGGGCTGACGGCCTCAGTGAAGAGTATGTCAGAAAGTGCTCTTGAGGATGCCGTACGTCGATGAACAGGAAGCGTAAGCATCATCTCGCCTTGGACATTTGAAAGTTTCATGCGGTTGCGCATGGTTTGTTTCACAAAATGCTCATGTATATCTACAACAATATCTTGACTTGGTGCATCCGTATTGTAAGCGATTTGGCACCATGCCAAACTTGGAAAGGGACAAGCTGGAAGAACAATCAACGACTTTCTTACTTGACGGTTTTAAACATACGATTCCAGCGAATTTTTGATTCACCGTGTTGTGGGACGTTTTGTTTGCTAAACCATGTGAACGAAGCTCTGCCTATTACGTGGTCCTCAGGTACGAATCCCCACATGCGTGAGTCAGCGGATCGATGCCTGTTGTCACCCATCATCCAATAATAGTCCTGTTCGAAAGTGTACGATGTTGCAATCGTTCCATCGATCTCAACCGTTCCGTCAGGATTTTCCACCAAATCATGGTTTTCGTAGGCTGAAATAACCCTGCGATACATGTCTAAATTCCGTTCGTTCAGATCAATGGTGCGTCCCGCTTCAGGGATGTAGATAGGCCCTAGATCGTCTGGGGTCCACTCATTAAATTCCTCCCTGTAGGTATTTGGGAAGATGTCCATTCTGCCCTTGCGATTTACAGTGCTCATAAGATCGATGCTCATTGCAGCACCGCTGTTTTCTAACTCCTCAACTTCGCTGTTCGTTAATGAAATCAAGGTTGCAGTCCCATCTGCAGTGGCTTGTGAGGAGCCGATGTCTACGTTTGTTAAGCCAAGCATTTTCATCGCTCTTTTTGCCTTCATGGGGCTGGAAAATTGCACTTGGTATTCAAATTGTAGATGCTCTGGATTTTCGATTGCCTCGCCATTAATAACGACTTGTCGATCTATGACAGAGAGAGAATCCCCCGGAAGGCCTATACAGCGCTTCACATAGTTCTCCTTTTTATCAATAGGTCGAGCAGATAGCCCAGGTTTGATGAAAGCCTTTTCACGGACACCACTCATGTACTGTTCCGGGTTGAGTGCGAACTTTTCAATGTCTCCTCCAGCAGCACGGATTCCTTCTCTTCTAAGAATGCCATAATAATCATGTCCTGCCAATTCTTTGTCTATAAAAATGGTGTCCCCTGGAGGAAAGCTGAAGACAACTGCATCATAACGTTCAACACTTCTAAACCCGGGAAATCTCCAATAAGGAAGAGATAGCCAAGAGGTATAGCTAGGTGTCATAGATCCTGGGAGGGTGTTGTGTACAAAGGGTAGGGTGAATGGCGTTTGAGGGACTTTGGCCCCATAACTCATCTTGTTCACGAATAAATAGTCACCTACGAGCATACTGCCTTCCATTGATCCTGTAGGAATCGTAAAGGGTTCGAACGTAAATATTCTAAATGCACTCGCGACAATTGTAGCCCAAAGCAACGCCTCTCCCCATTCTCTATACGTAGACTTCCGAGTCTTACTCCAGCTTCTGGGGCCGATGTATGTATTGTCTTCCAGTGCCAATTTCGGAAGAGCAACCCATGGCAGCAGTCCCATAAACCATTGGTCTTTTGTGGTTCTCAGGCCAAATACAATCGAAAGTTCGACATGCATGATGGTCAACATCAGAAGATTGATTCCAGGAACGAGAAGGAAAATAATCCAATACCATGGTCTTT
>JAQCID010000217.1 GCA_027618855.1 Bacteroidota bacterium
ATTGCCTGTGCTTTTTATCACAAAAAGGCTCTTGCTGGATGGGGTTGCGGCTTTAAGGTTTCTCTTAAAAGGAGAAATCAAGTTTTTTGGAGCCGTTGTAAAAGCGCATTGGACTTTCTTCTCAATGATACCCAATACGCTCTCTAAACGAGGCGCAGAAGTTGTGGCTAGAAACACATCAACTCCAAACAATTCGGGTCGGTATAAAAAGAGTATTCTCACCCAATATTTCATAAAGAATCACACGAAGTTTTCCGATCTGACGAAACAAGATTTTGAGGAATAGTTGATCACACTCCTGCATCTACAAATTACATAGATTTCGAATAGCGGACTTTTCGTTCTTCGCAATTCATGAGATCTTACGCCCCCCTACTTCCTTATGCGATTGCATTTTGGTTTGGATGTACATATGGATTAGGCGATTTAAATGTACTGTGGTTGACCTTCAGTTTGTGGTGTGTGGGCGGCTGCTGGCTAGGATTTACATGGGGTTATCGGTTTTCTAAAGCACGATATAGCTTATTTGTTTTGTGTTGTCTGCTTGGAGTCTTCAGATCGTTTTTAGAACTACAAAACAAACCATTTCCAGATGGAAAAATTCATACCTTTAAGATTACATCATGCAAACCATCCCCAGTCTGTTTTGGCAATTATATTTATGGATATGGGAACACCAGCGAAGTTGGAAAAGTCGCGTTCAAATGGCCAAGCAACTTGGTCTTTCCCGATATTGAAACGACAGCTGTCGGTTCTTGGGATGAGTTCCCAGAACAGACCCATCGAAGCACATTTGATGTAAGGGAATACTACGAAGGGCTTGGATGTAGAGGCTTGTTTAACCCTCGAGGAACGATTGCACCACACGACATAACTACTTCAATAGAGGAGTCGCATTCATTGCCTTTCTATTATAGAAACAGAATGAAAACCAAGTTCGAATCTGCTGGGATTCTTCAACCTGCAGCGGGCTTGATGTTAGGTCTTTCAACAGGTGACAAAAGTTGGATCCCTCAATACACAAAGGATTTATTCTCAAGGGCAGGTTTGGCTCATCTGCTCGCTGTAAGTGGATATCATGTAGGTATTGTAGGCTGCTTGCCTCTTTTATTTCTGCGTAGTCGAAGAAGAGAAATAAGATGGTTGTCATCTTTTGGGTTGTCTGGAATATGGTTGTTTATTGTCGCTTGTGGAAGTCCCTGGTCAGCGGTAAGATCAGGTATTATGGTCACGGTAGCTTGCATTGGGAAATGGTCCGGAAGACGTATCCTTCCTTGGCAAGGGTTTGCAGTAGCAGCCTGGGTGGTCGCATGGGTTGACCCTTGGGCTCCGCAACAATTGGGCACTCAACTTAGTTTTGTAGCTACAGCAGCAATTCTTGCCGTCATAACCAATCCAAAATGGTTGATCGTTAGAATTCCTATAGCCGCTCAAACTGCAACGCTTGCTTGGACAGCCACGACATTTCATCAGTTGCCTATTTGGTTTCTGCCTTTCAATGTAATTGCAAGTCCAATCGTTGCAATTGTTGGCGCATTAATTGGGAGTGGCAGCTTGTTAGAGGAGTTTTATCCCTCTGTTGGAAATACGTTGTTGATTTGTGGAGGGCATATTGCCAAATATGCCCTTGAACTGTTAAGTTCATTTGATTCATCTCATCCTCTGGCCATACAATTAGAATCGGGCAAAGATTTTATTGGAACATCTCTTGTGACAATGGGTTGGCTATTTCAATCTACAATCCCCATGCTATTGGCACGAATATTATCTACGACTGCAGTAGCATATGCTGCAATTACGCTAATACGTATGTTAGTTTAGCTTCAATAAATTCGTCAACACTTGATCAACATACCCTTCCCATTCTGGAATGTCGGCAATCGGCAATATCGCATTGACTCTGTTGTTACGTCTTGAGTAAATAGCTTCTACGAAAAAGCCATCCAATTCAAAAATGCAAAGAATATATCTGTTCTCGACGATACGTTGTGCCAAGCAAATTCCATGGTCCCACATGTAAGTTGTCTTTTGATCTAGTGGTAGCCTGTTAAATAAATTGAGTTCCATCGGAGTATATTGTTAGTTATAACACTCTACGTTTTCAAAGTCAAATAGGTTTCATTTTTTTTCATATAAGAATCTTAATCAAGCTACTTTAGCTATATGGATAGAATTCATTTAGTGGAGTGCCCTAGAGATGCTCTTCAAGGCTGGCCTCATAAAGTTTCTACAGAAGATAAGGTTGCGTATTATAGAGCGCTCCTAGATGTTGGCTTCGATACGATTGATGTAGGATCATTTGTATCTACAAAAGCAGTCCCATCGATGGCAAACACGGCAAAAGTATTAACTGTCATAGAAGATGAAGGTATGCTTCCTAAGCAGGGCACGAGAATCTTGGTGATCGTCGCAAATGAAAGAGGCGCAACTGCAGCGTCTAAATTTGAAACAATTGATGACATCGGATTTCCACTTTCTTTGTCAGAAATATTTCAGAAAAGAAATACTGGTGCAAGTATTGAAGAAGCTTTTTTAAGGCTTGACAACATTCAAAATATATGCATTAATAACTCAAAAAGACTTGTCGTATACTTGAGTATGGGATTTGGAAATCCCTATGGGGAAGTTTGGCATCCAGAAATGTTAACCAAATTCTCAGACAGGTTAAGAAGAGATCTGACTGTAGAGGTGATTGCATTAAGTGACACAGTGGGGACAGCTGAAGATCATGTCGTCGAAGATGCTTTTTCTGCGGTCATTACTGAACTGCCAGATATTGAATTTGGAGCACATCTTCATTTGCACGCCACTGCAGGGCTGTCAAAAATAGAGGCAGCTCTCAGAGGAGGCTGCCTTCGTTTTGATGGTGCAATAAGGGGAATAGGAGGATGCCCTTTGGCTCAGGATGCGCTTGTGGGAAATGCTCCCACGGAAAGGATGATTGAGTT
>JAQCID010000218.1 GCA_027618855.1 Bacteroidota bacterium
TCTGTGATAATCTGCCATTCGATATCCATTCCTAGATCCGAACAGATCGGTGATCCTTCCCTCTACCATATACCTCTGTATAGGAAGACTGATCGAGTTTCCTGTTGCATACACAAAAACACCTCCGAATCGCCATTTTTCATTCAAGGTGTAATCGATGACTACGCTCAAATCATTGCGTCTGTCAAATTTTGCAGGGAAGATTTCTCCGTTGTTGAGTTCCTCAAACAGCCTTTCAGTTTTACTCCAAGTATACCCGATCCAGCCATTTATTCTGCCCGTTCGTTTTTTAATAAAAAACTCCGCGCCATATGACCATCCACTCCCAAATACGAGGTTGTTGTCTGTATTTGTACCGATATTGTCCGTTGGAAGGGTGTTTTCAGCGTACTCGACAAGATTTTCCAGGTCTTTATAATAGAGTTCGATTGAGGTCTCCCAATTTTTATTCTTGCCGATGTCTGTGAAATACCCGGTACTCCATTGACGTCCCCATTGAGGTTTGACGACATCACTACTTGGGACCCAAACATCCGTAGGTGCTGTAGAAGCAGACAATGAGGCCAGATGAACATACTGGTAGTTTTCGCTGTAGCCGGCCTTGATGCTGGAGTTTGTCCCTGTAGTGACCCGCATGCTCAGTCTGGGTTCCCATCCTCCATACCTCTTGACGAGTTCGCCTTTCCCGTAATTGATTGAGTCTGGTTCTGTATAATCTTGACCGTATCTCGTGAATGGCCCCACGTGTCTAAAGTCACTGTATCGGATTCCAGCAGAGATTCTTATGTTCTCATTGAGGTCGAAATTGTCTTCAATATAGAGTGCTGTTTCATGACTAAACGTCACGCCCGATATCCCTATATCTATAGGAGTATCTCCACTTTGTGCGAAGTAATCTGTAGGCATGAATTCATGAAAGACATAGTCTACACCGGTGATGACTTTATGTCTGGGAGATGGGTAGTAGCTCAGTGAAGTTTTGTAGCTCCAGTCTTCAATGCCACTGTTAAATCCGAAAGAGAATTCCTCTTGTTGCCCCACGAAGGAAAAGTCGTAATCACTGTATGTGGCACTCATGTTCAGGAATAGCTTGTCGTTGAAAAGGTGATTCCACCTCAGAGAAGCCGTGGCATTTCCCCACGGGATTGACGTCGAGAACCCTGCATCAGCACTCGAAAAACTAAACACATCACGACCGAAATATCCACT
This sequence comes from Bacteroidota bacterium, assembly GCA_027618855.1. Taxonomy (GTDB): domain Bacteria; phylum Bacteroidota; class Bacteroidia; order Flavobacteriales_D; family Sanyastnellaceae; genus UBA974. The sequence continues at coordinate 1,210 of JAQCID010000218.1, forward strand.
TAGAAAGATCTCATCCTTTTCACTAAATCTGTGATTAATCTTTGCATTCAGGTCGTAAAAATAGTATCCTGATCCGGCCGCTGAAGTGGTGTTTACAAAGGGGCGTGTAATGACATCGATGTAGGTTCTTCTGCCAGAGATGATAAAGCTTGATTTGTCTTTTACGATAGGCCCCTCCGCGGTCAGTCTCGCGCTAATCAGCCCAATCCCACCATTGACCTTCGTCTCGCGTCGATTCCCTTCTCTCAGAGAAATGTCTAACACAGACGAGATTCGACCTCCATATCTCGCAGGCATCGTTCCTTTGTGAACATCGACATTGCTTATGGCGTCGGCATTAAAAACCGAGAAGAAACCAAACAAATGTGATGCATTATAGACAGCGGCATTGTCAAGCAGGATTAAGTTTTGGTCTGGACCTCCCCCTCGAACATAGAACCCCGTATTTCCTTCTCCTGCACTTTGAATTCCAGGAAGCAGCTGGATGACTTTCAACACATCCACCTCACCGAAAAGGGCAGGCAAACTTTTGATCGTCTCAATGCTCACATCTGTGCGTCCCATATCTGTGCTCTGGGTGTTTTGAGTCCGACTCCCTATAACCTCAGCTGCTTGCCCGATTTCAATGGTCGTGGGTGTGAGCTCGACATTGATGACCTTTGTGACTCCGAATTCAAGTTTCTCAACATGGCTTTTGTATCCTATAAATGAATACCTCAAAGTTTGTGCTCCCTCAGAAACAGAAATGCTATAAAATCCGTAAAGATTTGTGGACACACCCTTTTGCTGTCCCTCAACAATGACGTTTGCTCCGAGGATGTATTCTCCTGTTACGGCATCACGCACTCGACCACTTGCCGTGGATTGGGCGAAGATTGTTGTCGCACTGATAAATAGAAAAAGATAGAATGCGAAGTGTTTTTTCATAGCCAATACAAAGGTACACTCACGTAACTTGCGGACAGCTTTATTAAAATGCAAAAATTTACATTTTCACATTTTCTTTTTTTCGTCACAACGTTCAGTTTTTTATTGGGTTGTAGTGTGGAGGATTTTACAGACGATGAAAGGGTATTTAGATACAATGAAAGTGCGGGTATTACGACCCTAGACCCTGCCCATTCTCGGAGCCTGGAGCTGATGTGGGTGGCGGATGCTTTGTACGATGGTTTGGTTGAACTTTCTCCAGAACTAGAAATAATACCGGCGATTGCAAAGCGTTGGGAGTGGGATGAAAAGGGGGTCGTTTTTCATCTTAGAAAAGGTGTGATGTTTGCCAAACAAGAAGATATCATAGGATTAGCAGGAGGGAGAGAAGTCGTTGCAAGTGATGTCGTCTACAGTCTTGAGAGATTACGTGATCCCGAAGTAGCTTCTCCCGGAGAATGGATCTTGGATGCTGTTCAGGAGGGCGGGATCATCGCGCTGAATGACAGTACTGTAAGAATCAATCTCGACTATGACTTTCCTCCTTTTTTAGGCCTACTGACAACCCCATACGCTTCTGTAGTGGCTAAGGAAGCCGTTGAAGCACGCGGATCGGACTTCAGGTCTAAGCCCGCTGGAACGGGGCCTTTTAAGCTTGCCTGGTGGGAAGAAAGTGTTGCGATTGTGCTCCATAGAAATGAAGACTATTGGGAAAGAGATGAACATGGCATTCAACTTCCATATCTCGAAGCCGTTCACATCGAT
>JAQCID010000219.1 GCA_027618855.1 Bacteroidota bacterium
CGATCAGCCCTCTAAGCGCAACATAGTCCACAACATCAACATACGTTTTGTTGTCTTTTTTGTACTTCTTAATCACTCCAGCCTCGAGACCTTTCTCGTAACACCAGTTACTTACCCAAGCACGGTTACGCATATGCGACTCTTCAATCACGTCGCCCAATTCGAGACGGCGAATTTGAGTCAGCATACCGTTGCGTATGTAACTGTCGTATTCAGCTCTTCCTACGTCGAGCGTTTTCATGAGACCAAGTTCCAAAAGCTTTTCATCCAACAAGAAATAAAGAGCGACCAAGTCAGCACGACCTTCTTCAAGCGTAGAGCTGTACTCCATAATCGTTTCTTTAGGGGTCGCTACCCCCTCTTCCAACTTACCTGAAGCATGTCCGATCACTTCATGCATTGCTGTGTGAAGTTTTCCTGCCAAATCGCCATGTGCAGTTACTCTGAGTTGTTCCGCTTCGTCATGCGCAAATTCTCCGAGCATTCCTCCGCCAGAAGCTTGAGCATACGCACCCACGATATTTCCCAAACTCACAGTCTTCGAACCGTGCACTTGACGGATCCAATTCGAGTTTGGCAAGTTTACGCCAATCGGAGTTGAAGGGGAAGCGTCACCCGCTTCACCAGCAACGTTGACTACGTTGTAAGTAATCCCTACGACTTCGTCTTTTTTATGATTTGGAGCGAACGGCATGTTGTCTTCGAACCACTGAGCATTGTCCATCAGCGTAGCCATTCTTGCAGAAGCATCGAAATCCTTGATCTCAACGACTGTTTCGTAAGACCCAGTATATCCAAGTGGATCATTGTAAACTTCGATGAATCCGTTGATGTAATCTACATCCCCATCTACATCCTTTACCCAGTTAATGTTATACAAAGACCATTTTTCCAAATCCCCTGTTTCGTAGTAGGCTATCAGATGACGCATTGCAGCTGCCTGCTTGTCATTCTCTGTGTAGTTAAGTGCTTCGTTTAACCACTTGATCACTTCAACGATCGCGTCATTGTAAAGTCCGCCAAGCTTGTACGTTTCCTCAACGATTTCACCTGCCTTGTTTTTGACAAGACGAGAATTTAGTCCATACTCTACCGGACTTCGGTCCCCTTCAACTTTAATCGACTCGAAATAAGCTTCTGCCTCTTCCGTGGTCACATTCGGGCCATAAAAATTGACGGAAGATCCTTCTACGAGACCTGTTTCACGATCCAATTCAACCTTTTTTGGTTGAACAGCAGGGTCGAGCATCACTGTGCGGATTTCGTCATCACAGGTTGTCGCTGTGGATGACAGTAGATGGTCAAAGTATTCCGCTGAAAACTCGGGGATGTGCTTCTTGTTCGAGTAATGGTGGTGAATACCATTCGAAAACCAGATGCGCTTTAAATACGTCTCAAAACGATTCCAACCTATTGTTCCTCGATCACCGCTGTAGTTTTCATGAATAGATTCTAGCATACGGCGAATGCGAAGGTTATAGCGGTTGTTTTGGTCATACATCATATCACGGCCACTGAGACCGGCCATATTCAAACAATACACAAGAGATTGCTGACTCTCAGAGAGCTTCTCCCAACCTGGAACCTGATAACGAACAATCTTCAGGTCTGCAAACTGCTCCGCTTGCCATACAAAACCATCAGAATCAGCTTCACCAGCTCCATCAGAGAATGTGGTCAGATCAAGCTGTTGAAAATCTTCTCCAACAGGAGTCGTATTACAAGCCGTAAAGAATGTGATTGATATTACCGTTGCCAAAAGAGCAAAAAACGTATTTGAAAAGTATATTTGACGCATTGTATTCTAATTTTAATTGATGGCAAGTTACAATGCTATCTTTGCTCGAAGTACTTCTTTCATTGCGTAAAACATCAATCCTACTATTAAAAGCATTTCTCGGTCCATTGGCCGTGACATTCCCTGTTGCACTATTCGTTCTGGATATGCAGTTTTTGTGGGTTTATGCAGATGAATTCATGGGGAAAGGAATTGAACCGTGGGTGATTTTTAAATTAATCTTTTTTGCTTCTGCTAGGATTGTCAACCTGGCTCTCCCCCTAGCGATACTGGTTGCGAGCATTATGGCTCTCGGGAATTTGGCAGAAAGAAATGAGTTAACGGCGATGCAGTCTGCTGGAATGTCTCTCCTGAATATCATCCGACCTTTAATCATTCTCATGCTGATCATTTCTGGTGGAGCTCTTTGGTTCTCTAACAGTGCTTGGCCCAGCGCAAACGTCAAATTCAGAGCGTTACTTTATTCTGTAACGCGTCAAAGACCCGCTTTAAATATTCGCCCAGGCGTATTTTACACGGGGATTGAAGGATTCGCAATTCGAGTTGAAAGCAAGGACTCGAAAGGGACGATGACGGATCTATTAATACACGATCACCGCAATCAAGAAGAAGGCTCCTCTAGAATAATCAGAGCAGAGAGCGGAACAATGAATCACGATTCTAACCGTGAAGAACTTGTGATTAAATTATACAACGGAGCGAGTTATGAAGAACAACCTGAAAGCAACCTAAGAAGAAAGGAGAAACTACATCCACACATTATCGCGTCCTTTGAATCTCAAATTTTAAGAATCGATTTGCAATCTTTGGATTTTGACCTTGCTGATGAAGATTTATTCAAACGATCTTATGAGATGATGTCTCTACATCAACTGAAAACAGCCACGGATTCACTCGATAAAATGGCAGATTTAGAACGGAATGAGATTGTAAACTACGGAAAACGAGGGGTACGGTATTTTTCCGATTCATTGCTCCTTTTAGAACCCGCAAATTCAACACCTCATTTCTTATCTACGCTCACCCGAGTTGAGAGAAACAACACCTTTTCTAAAGCGAAAGAACTCTCGAGAAGTCAAATGAAAGGGATTGAAAATGCCT
>JAQCID010000220.1 GCA_027618855.1 Bacteroidota bacterium
TTCCCGTAGTTGCCGATGTCCCCGTAGTTCTCGATGGTCCCGTCGTTTAAGATGGCCCCGAAGCTGTCGATGGTCCCGTAGTTGTTAATGTTACCGTAGTTGACGATGTTACCATAGTTGACGATGTTACCGTAGTTGAAAACAGTCAGTCCAGCGGGAATGGTGGCGTCATTTCCTTGTTCAGGAAGGCCATTGTCCCAGTTTACAGACTCAGCCCAATCGTTACTTATGGCACCTGTAAAGGTGGTTTGAGAAAGAACACTCAAAGAAAGCAAACAAGCTAAAGCAGAAATAAATAGTCTCATGAAATGTTGTAAAGTTGTACAGGAATGTTGTACAGGAATGTTGTATAGGAATATTAAGATACAACAAATTATTTTATGTTTAGCATAGATGGTAGTTAATTAACAAAAAACTTGACACTGTCAACCCCCTTGAGACATAGGTTGGTGAATTTCGCGGATTGAAATGTTTTGCATAAGTATGGGCATTCATTTTCGCAAAAAAAGCACATCAAAAATCACAACGAATAGAAAACAAAACCGACCTAAATAATGGAAGACAAGGGTTTACACACCGCAAAACTTTTTTTTCACTATGTGTGTTAAACACAATTGTGCAATTGAGAAATGAAGTAAATTGACCGCATGAAATTTCAATCCGTTGATCAGCTAAATGTTGGACTAGAAAACATCTTTGTCGCTCTTGGAAGTGCGCTGATTTTATTTTCTTTTGCTTCTAGCTCTTACGCCCAATCCCATGAACCCATGAACGCAGAGACAAAACAATTCGACACAATCACTTTGGGAGCAGGATGTTTTTGGTGCGTCGAAGCCGTGTTTGAATCCATCCCAGGGGTGCAACAGGCCGTTTCAGGGTATTCTGGCGGACACATTAAGAACCCCGCATACAAAGAGGTTTGCTCTGGTAGAACTGGTCACGCAGAGGTGATTCAGGTCACATTCGACCCAAAGGTCTTGCGTTTGGAGATGTTGCTTGAGGTCTTTTTCGGGACCCACGACCCCACGACGCTCAACCGACAAGGCGCTGATCTAGGCACACAGTACCGAAGTGCCATTTACCATCACACCCCACAACAGTTGGAGGTGGCTCTCGCTGCAGTGGCCCGTGCGCAAAAAGACTGGCCATCCCCTATCGTGACTGAGGTGACTGAATTTGAGATCTTTTACGAAGCTGAGAATGTGCACCAAGCGTATTACGAGATGAACAAAGAAGCGCCTTACTGTCGGGCAGTGATCGATCCGAAGATGAAGAAGTTTAAAAAGGATTTCGGCACCAAATTCGACTGAAAATACTTCCTGGAAGTATTCCCCAATCCATTAAAATGACCCACCTCAACAACGCACCAGTAGCGAGAGCAGGCTTGAGAACTTGGTATGCAGATCATGCGCGAAATCTTCCGTGGCGTCTTACACCCTCACTCTACGGAACATGGTTGAGCGAAATTTTGTTGCAACAAACCCGAGTGGAAACGGGGCTGCCCAAGTGGCATCTTTTTCTGGAGCTCTTCCCCACTGTCGAGCATTTGGCACGCGCCTCTGAGTCCGAAGTCCTGAAAGCTTGGGAAGGTCTTGGATACTATCGTCGCGCCACACTTCTTCACAAAGCATCCCGAATCATAGAAGCCGAAGGAGGATTTCCAATGTCGTATGCTGCCTGGCTCAAATTGCCTGGCGTAGGTCCATATACTGCTGCCGCAATCGCCTCCATCGGACTGGGAGAAGCTGTCGCCGCTGTGGACGGAAATGTTCAAAGAGTGGTCGCACGTTGGGCCGGAATCACAGACCCCGTAGATGGTAAAACAGGAACACAAGCTGTTCAAACGGTTGCCGACGCTTGGTTAGATCACGAAGCCCCCGGAAACCACAACCAAGCTGTAATGGAACTGGGCGCCCTGGTCTGCACACCACGCAACCCCTTCTGCAATCTCTGCCCCATTTCGACCCACTGCGCTTCAGAAAACAACCCTGACATGTGGGGAATCCTGCCCGCTAAGAAGCTTAAAAAGAAAGTCCAACGCTGGGAATTGACATGGAACATCGCTCGTTTTGAAAATTACATCGTCGCCATCCAGCGTCCTGAATCTGGGGTATGGGCCAAACTGTGGGCCTTTCCGGAGACGCCTCCAGCGGCTGACTTCCATCCGCTTGGCGCGTTGATAGATCCTGTCACACATCTACTCACACACCGAAGAATCGAGGCCATCTTTCAAGGATGGAAGGCCACCAACAAAGTCGAAATGGAAGCTTATGCCACAGAAGTAGGTGGCGAAGTCATGACTTGGGAGGAGCTGGAGAAGCTTGCGATGCCACGTTTGGTCACAAAAGTCTTTGACGAATTGCATGGCGAATAGGATTATTTAAAAAGGACCATCTGAGACGAAGCCTTATCCCACTTTACATTCGAGAATTTATCGAAGAAATTCATCCCCAGCAAAGAATGAGTGATGCTTGGGTCATAGACAAAGAGTAAAGAATTGACACTGATCTCACCAATGCTAAGGCCGTTCAAAACCCATATCTCTCCGAGCGCACCTTGTCCATTTGCGTATATATTCTGTTGCTGAATACCGGTAGATTCAATATAGACATCATCGTCATCATTTTGATCACAGAGCATTTTTAATGTTGAAAAATCTTCGGAATTAACAACCAAACCATATGCCCCAGTATCCCATTTAATATCAATTGACTTCGTGCCCACGCCAATCGGAAGGTAGTATTCATTCGAAAAATAATGCATGTCAATTTCCGTTTTTTTAGCGCCATTTAAATGATCTTGATTGTAATGGTTGCGGTCATTGCTTAGACAGTCTATCTTTTTACTATTTTGGTATTCACAAGTCGTGATTACGCCCAAAGACGTGGTTG
>JAQCID010000221.1 GCA_027618855.1 Bacteroidota bacterium
ATGGGGGATGTCATCTTCTAGATAGGTCTCCCCAGTTGATTTAAATCCCAAATCAGCGTAAAATTTCTCAAGGTAGCATTGTGCTGAAATACGAATCCCCAACCCTCGGTATTCTTTGTCACACTCCGCAATTGCAAGATTCATGATCTCAATTCCAAGCCCTATCCCTCTACAATCCGTCCTTGTAGCCACTCTACCTATGCTGGGTTCAGAATAGCTCAAACCCGGAGCGCAAATCCGTACTGTCGCAGCTGCGGCATCTCCTGCTGAAATATCGTCATCTGATTTAAAAGCATACACATGAATTGACTTGAGATCTTTCCCATCCAACTCTGGATACGGACAATCCTGCTCCACAACGAAGACATCTATTCGAAGCCGCATAACCGCATGAAGTTCATCACGTGTCAAATCACCCCAAAAAGAAGTGAAAAAGTTAAATGAAGAAGAGCGTTTTGACAAATTGGCCATTAAAATGATTCTTTATCTTGATACGAGTATGTGAAGATGATGTTTTTTCGCAGATCACACATACAAATTACAGTCTTTTATTTTATAACCACAAAAAAAAGGGCAAACCCGAAGGCTGCCCTTTTTCAATTCAGTAGAAATGTCTTAGAAGCGCGCTCCCAAACCAATTTTTGTCTCAAAACCTGTATCAAGGTTGTAGTTAATCTGTGGATCAACATAAAAGCGATCACTTACAGAACCAAGGCTGAAGTACTTACCAGCGCCTAATGAGATACTAGCTTCTCCCGCTAAGTCATCTGCTCCAGCTTGGAAGAATACTCCATTCCAGAAGTAACGTACAGAAAGATCAAGCATCAATGCATCTGTTGCACCGTTAATAGAACCACTCACAACGAGGTCGTCTATTACAGCGTAACCAACGGTAGCAGACATGTTAATGTCTCCGCCAAAAATATTGACTAATTCGAGCGCATCACCTGTACCTAGGTAATAAGAACCCGCGGCTTGCTCAGAATCCTGAGCTGAAAGCGTAAATGCCATAGAAGCACACGCAAATATTGTAAATAATTTTTTCATAGAACCAATGTTTTAAGGTTTAGCGCAATATCCGATGGTAAAACCGTGTCCAAAATACACGACCCTCATATATATGAACGTAGGATTGTTAATATAGGCTGCATAAGTAATGTTTTCAGGGTTCACAGGGGTTTCTCAACATATCCGAACTACCTTGCAACCATGGCAGAGCAGAACGTATTATCAGTAGAAGGGTTGTCGAAAAGGTATGGAGAACGCTTGCTTTTTGAGAAATTGACCTTCGGATTGGGCAGAGGGCATCGTGTGGCGCTCATCGCGAGAAATGGGGCTGGAAAGAGCACATTAATGCGTGCACTGTGTGATATTGAACCTGCAGATGAAGGAAGAATTGCTTTTGCAGGAGGTGTAAGATGGTCCTTTTTGAAGCAAGAAGCAGACTTAGACCCTGAGGCGACATTGCTCGACACCTTATATATAGGAGACAATCCTGCGGTCATGGCCATGAAGAACTACGAACGTGAATTGTCCAAGGGAGCTGAAGGAGAAAAGTTTCAGGATGCCTGTGACGCCATGGACAGAACCCAAGCTTGGAATTACGAAGCCAGAGCGAGAGAAATCCTAGGGCAACTCAACTTACATGATCTCACAAGAAAGATTGGCACCTTAAGTGGCGGAGAACGTAGGCGCGCAGCTCTTGCCGCTGTACTGCTTGAAGCGCCGGAGTTAATTTTCTTAGATGAGCCGACAAACCATCTTGATTTAGAGATGATCGCATGGCTCGAAAAACGTCTTAAATCGAGCAACTCGACCATCTTTATGATCACCCACGATAGATATTTCCTCGAGAATGTCTGTGACCGCATCTTAGAAATCGAGAATAACCAACTCTATTCATTCAAAGGCAACTTCAGCTACTACCTCGAAAAGCGAGATGAGCATAGAGAAAACGCTCAAGCTTCAAAAGACAGAGCCCAAAAAGCGATGAGAAGAGAGTTGGAGTGGATGCGTTCCACTCCTTCTGCCAGAACGGGAAAGAGCAAAAGCAGAATCGATCGTTTTTACGAAATCAAGAAAGAAGCTGCCGTACGGTTGAAAGAAGACCCCATGCACATCTCTGTCATCCCCGAACGTCTCGGAGGAAAGGTCGTAGAGTTACACAAAATCTCATGCGCATATGGAGAGCGCACACTATTCGAGGGATTAACACATCACTTCAAAAGAGGAGAGCGAATCGGAATTGTAGGCGCAAATGGATCGGGAAAAACGACACTGTTAAATATGATCCTCGGATTACAACAGCCTGATGCAGGAAAGGTCTCTGTTGGCGAAACCGTTGTATTCGGACACTATCATCAACTCGGAGGAAACTTTAGCGTAGACTGGAAAGTCATTGATGCTGTGAAAGAAATTGCTGATTACATCCCTTTAAAAGGAGGAGGCAAACTCACCGCAGCACAACTCCTTGAGCGCTTCCTCTTCCCGAAACACATGCATTACCAATACATCAAGGTGCTGAGCGGAGGTGAGAAGAAACGTCTTCATCTGCTTCGTGTTTTAATGAAAAACCCGAATTTCCTCATACTCGACGAGCCCACAAACGATCTAGACATCTTCACACTCGCCGTACTCGAAGAATTTCTCCTTGATTTTACGGGCTGCCTGTTGGTTGTGTCTCACGATCGATATTTCATGGACAAGATTGTAGAACATGTTTGGGCAATAGGCGAAGGAGGAGAAACATCGATACGTGACTATCCTGGAAACTACACCCAGTATCGACTCGCGAGAAAAGAACAAATTGCGTTGTCTCATGCCGCTGCATCCGACGCCTCAAGAAAAGAAAAAGAAAATTCATCAGAGGAAAAAGGAAATT
>JAQCID010000222.1 GCA_027618855.1 Bacteroidota bacterium
ACCAAACATCAATCGGTAATACCGGTTGAATATCCAACTTCGCGATTTCTCGCGAGAACGTCGGCATCCTTCAATGTGAACAAGCAATTCTTTGTTTTGCATTATGTTCGCCGATTTAATGACGTAACCTTTTAATAATGGTTGCCTTCATGATTTTCGACTCTTGCGCAATTTCGTTGATTTTGTCTGTGAACACAAACGTACCTTTGTCAAATGCGAATAGTTGTAGGATTATCTGGTGGAGTAGATTCAAGTGTCGCTGCATTGACTCTGGTTGAACAAGGTCACGATGTGATAGGCCTTTTCATGCGCAACTGGCATGATGAGTCCGTCACCATCAGTGATGAGTGTCCATGGATAGATGATTCAAACGATGCAATGCTGGTCGCAGAACATCTGGGAATCCCCTTTCAGGTCATTGATTTCAGTAAGGAGTATCACGAAAGGATCGTTGATTACATGTTTCGTGAATATGAACAAGGGCGCACACCCAACCCTGATGTTCTATGCAACAGAGAAATCAAGTTTGACCTTTTCCTAGATGCCGCAAAGAAATTAGGCGCTGAGGCTATCGCTACTGGACACTATTGTCGCAAAAGTTCAACTATTCTGACAGACGGCACTCTTGAATATTATTTAATCGCTGGTGTTGATCCAAACAAAGATCAAAGCTATTTTCTTTGTCAGCTCACTCAGGAGCAACTGAAATACGCGATGTTTCCTATCGGCGAGATGCTTAAACCCAACTTAAGGGAAACCGCGAGAAAGGCTGGGCTCCCTAATGCAGATAAGAAGGACAGTCAGGGATTGTGCTTTATAGGGAAGGTTAGATTGCCCGATTTTCTACAACAGAAATTAAGCGTTAAGTCCGGAGATATCATTGAAATACCAGCCACTCATTTGACTTTTCAAACGCGTGAGAATGACGATTTGGCAGAAAGGGCAAAAGCGTTTGTGTTACAACCCGAAATGGGTGAAAAAGTGGGGACGCATCAAGGCGCACACTTCTTTACTGTAGGTCAAAGAAAAGGACTTCATGTGGGAGGCAAAGTAGAGCCATTGTTCGTGATCGGAACAGATGTGGAAACAAACATTGTGTATGTAGGCCAAAGTGACAAACACCCTGGACTTATGCGTCGCGCTTTAAAGGTTGCAAAGGAAAATATTCATTGGTTGCTGCCATCACACACCCTTATGCCTGGTCAAACATCAACGTATTCTCTTCGTTTTCGCTACCGCCAGCCACTTCAAAATGGCAAGGTCGTCATGACTGAAGAAGGCTTGTACCTCGACTTCGAAGAGCCCCAAAAAGGAATCGCAGCGGGACAATTTGCTGTTTGGTATGACGAAGACCGACTCGTAGGGTCAGGACCTATTGAGGTCTAGGTTCTTAAGTCTAAATTTTCTGAAATGCGATAGGCCGTTCTAGAGGGATCTGTTCTTGACACCATCTCGGCAATAAAACCTGCCATGAACAGCTGTGACCCCAAGATCATCCCCGTGAGAGCGACATAAAACGCCGAAATTTCCGTGATATTCTTTGCATCGATACCGTTCGACATCGCATAGATTTTATAGCCCGCAATTGCAGAAAAAAGCAACACGCTCATCGCAAAAGTCAGCGTGCCTAACAAACCGAAAAGATGCATGGGTTTGCGACCAAATCGCTGTACAAATGCGATCGTCAATAAATCCAGCATTCCATTTGTAAATCGTTCCAGTCCAAATTTTGTCGTGCCATATTTACGTGCTTGATGCGCGACCACATGCTCCCCGATCTGATCGAAACCAGCAGCTTTTGCAAGCAGTGGGATATAACGGTGCATTTCTCCCTGAACTTCGATTGCCTTCACAACCTCCAAACGATAGCACTTCAATCCACAATTAAAGTCGTGGAGACAAATGCCACTTACTCTGCGTGTCATCCAATTGTAAAGCTTGGTCGGTATCGTTTTCGAAAGGGGATCTTTGCGTTTCTTTTTCCATCCACTCACCAGGTCAAGATTTTCATCTAGAAGCTTTTTCTCCATCGCAAGCAGCTCGTCAGGGCTGTCCTGAAGATCCGCGTCCATCGTAAACACCACTTTCCCACAAGCCGCTTCAAACCCTTTCTGAAGCCCCGCACTTTTGCCATAATTACGTGCAAACCTGATGGCTTTGACCTTGTACGGATACGTCGAGTACAATTCGGAAATGACCGCCCAAGATTCATCCCTTGAACCATCATCTACAAAAATGACTTCATAGTCACGTTCTGACAAACCCGGACCGATCCAAGCCATTAGCTCAGGAAGACTTTCTTGCTCATTATAGAGCGGAACTACTACGCTGATTTCCATGAGTAGAATTAATTAAAATTCGGTTTTTGATGGTCGATTTTATACTGGGTCGCAGAAACAATAAGAGCGATTATCCCTCCGAATATACTGGAAAATACAATTCCTTTAATAGACCCCATAAGCGTATATCCATTGCGGATTTCCTTTTCAGTATCGATAAGCGTTTCTTGAAGCAAATCACCCTCCAGTCCAAACGAAATCATCATCTTATCTACGTTTTCAAGACTTATATCTACAACGACATCCACAAGCTCTGGGTTTATCACGTTGAACAAAACAAAATTAAACAATGTAGAGGCACAAAGAATACAAAGCAAAGACAGCATGATGTGTTGAAAAACGCGCCAATATGAAATATACCCACCCTCATCAAGGCGAATTGCTCTGCTCACAACGATCATGGTCGTGATGATAAGTGCCACTTGAGCCAATCCCAGTTGCCATCCGAGCAACAATTCTACACCTAGAATATAAGCTACTAAGCTGAGAATAACTGAAATAAGGGCCGCCATTCCTCCATGTTGCCAAACTAATTGATTT
>JAQCID010000223.1 GCA_027618855.1 Bacteroidota bacterium
CGTCTTTCCACTTAACTTCCATGTTAACGCTTCAACTTGGAAATCCATTTTGTGATAGGAGTCAGAAAAAGCCTGCAATCCGATTCCATCCTCATCTCTAATAAATCTGACCAACTCAGTTTTCCGATCATATCTGACACCAATACTTGGGTGGTGAATGCTGTCTTCATCTAAATAAATAGACATCCCAGCTTTAGAAGCTACAAATCCATCGTTTTGGAATAAAATCTCATCTACGGCGCAGCGAATAAACAACGTGTCCTCATGATAGATCTTCAGGTAACCTGGAACGCCACTCACTGAAGTACCATCTAATCTTGAACCACGAACGACAATACCACCCTCGAAGTCCATGTTTGGATATACATTCTTTAGAATTAATCTCTCATCTCTGGATTCAAATTTTGGGTAATATTTGTCATCTGGAGAGTTCGAAGACTTTACCTTCACCGACAGACCTCCCACTAACTCCCTGTCTATAAGTTCTGTATGGAAAATTACGGGACTCGTTCTAAATGAACTGCCCGACAGTTTGATTTCGTAGTCATTCAGTTCTGCAAATTGCAAGCTGTCATTGAACGTTGTTCCTTCCCAATGAACTCGACCTCCTGTGCCTTTCCAACGATCTAAAGTTGGGAAAAACACCCCTGAAGTAGACCTTACTCTTGCACTGTCACCATTCGAATAACACACCAGAGTTCCATTGTTACATTTTATAAAAGGCAATGAATCGAGGCCAAATTCCACAACACCATCTTGAAATTGCCACACCACTGTTTTATTATTTGCAATCAAATGTGAAGAAAACAAATCGGGAGACAATTGTAGATATGGAACGAGTTTCTTTCTCCACTTTTTATTGACAATCATTGCACGAATTTGGCTGTTCCAAGCACGCCAATTAATTAATGATTTCTGATCCAAGCCATTTTCAATTTGCACAAGTGCTCCCTGCAAGTAGGCCAAAACGCCTGAAGAATTCCGAATATGGACACCTTGTAATTGACTTACAGTAGAAATAATTGTGTCCTGAATTGCGTCAGATAAATTGTCATCCAGAAATTTTGGGGCAAACTCCCTTCTCATCCACTTTGCGTTCTCGACAAGACCTTTTGCAAAGTCAGCCTCCATTTCTTTGACAAATTCTGAAGGAGAAAGAAGCGCATCGTCCGTTGACTCCTGAGCCAATGAATAAAATCCCGGAAAAAGCAACAGACAGAGGCCTATTGTTAAAGCATAGATATGAGACATATAGGATGAGTTACTAGGTGTGTTCATCAATCTCACAAGGTAGGTTTTGTATGTCAATCAATTGCGAAATTATCGTTGAGTTTTCCCACAAAGAATACACGCCCAACCATCACTTTCGGCAACGTCCAAACATTCCCACCCCAGCTTCTTAATCGCTTCTTGAAGCACGGGCACGTCACCCGTGAAAAACCCTGACAACACTACGTATCCTCCCACATGAAGCACTTGATCATAGCTTTCTAAATCTTGCAAAAGAATGTTCCTGTTGATGTTTGCAAGGATCACATCGTGGTGGTGATGCTGTTTTAACAAAGCAACGTCACCACATTTTACACAAAGACGGTTTTCATTTTCACACCCATTCAATGCCGCATTTGCGCGCGTATTTTCCGCTGCACCTACTTCAATATCTATTGCTAGAACAAAGGATGCATCGCGTTTCAGAGCTGCAAGGGCAAGGACGCCTGTTCCACACCCCATATCGAGCACTTTCTTTCCTTTTAAGTCTAGATCCAAAAGAGTACGAATCATAAGCCACGTTGTGTCGTGGTGTCCTGTACCAAATGACATATGCGGCGCAATGACAATGTCAAGACCCGATAGAGGTGCGGAGTGAAATGGCGCTCTTACCATGGCTCTGCCTTCAACATTTACAGGTTCATAATCAGACTCCCACGCAGCATTCCAATTCTCAGTTTTTATGATGGATTCATTCCACTTGAGAGATGCAATTGCTTCTAGATTGGTTTTAATTTGAGCCAATTCATTCGGATTGATGAACGTATTCGGTGCATACACAATTAAACCATTTTCTGTAGAGTCAAACACTTCAAATGGCAATTCTGACAACCACGCGATCGCAACTTCACGCGCTGGAAGAACTGGCTCAAATGTGATTTCAACCTTGAGGTAGTCCTCTCTGATGAATTCTCTGCTCATGTAAATGAGCAGATTAAGGATTGGAAATCCCCTGAATTTAATGAAGCTCCTCCGATCAAACCACCATCGACATCCTTGCTTGCAAATAATTCTTTTGCATTCGAAGGCTTACAACTGCCACCGTATAAAACCGATGTGTTCTCCGCAGTGTCTCGATTAAACTTTTCAGAAATCCATCGTCGTATAAATGTGTGCATCTCTGCTGCTTGATCAGACGTTGCTGTCCTTCCAGTACCTATTGCCCAAATCGGTTCATAGGCAACAATGACATCCTTCATGTCATCTGCTGTCACACCATGAAGTGCGGATTCTAGTTGCCTTTTGATCACCTCCTCTTGTCGTTCAGCATCTCTTTCATTTAAGTGTTCACCACAACATAGCACTACACCTAAACCGGATTCTGTGCATTGCTTCAGTTTTTCAGAAACGATTTCATCAGTCTCCCCGAAATTAGACCTCCTTTCAGAATGTCCGACCAATGCGTAATCAACACCACAAGAAACAAGCATGTCAGCAGTAAACTCTCCAGTGAAAGCACCGTGCCCAGTCGCACTAACTTGTTGGGATGCAATAAGTATCCGAGGGTGTTTCTCATTTGCCAATGCCGCCAAATATGGAGCGGGGACAGCGACCATAATTCGAACGTTTTTCGGCAAATTATCCATAGCTTCACCCATCTCG
>JAQCID010000002.1 GCA_027618855.1 Bacteroidota bacterium
AAACGTGCTGCCGCCATCACCAACTGCGAGTGTGGCATTTTATCGGAAGAAACCCGAGACCTTATTTCTATTGCATGTGCTGAAATTCTTGAAGGGAAGCACGACAATCAGTTCCCTCTTGTTGTTTGGCAAACAGGTTCCGGCACGCAGTCAAATATGAATGTGAATGAAGTTGTCGCCAACAGATGTCATCAACTCTCAGGCGGTACGCTTGGGTCGGGTACGCGCCCAGTTCATCCCAATGACGATGTAAACAAGAGCCAATCTTCGAATGACACATTCCCTACTGCGATGCATATCGCGGCTTATTCTCTGATCGTAGAAAATACCTTGCCAGGCATACAAACACTGCGCGATGCGCTTGCGACAAAGTCCAAAGAATTCGATTCGATTGTGAAAATCGGGCGCACCCACCTGATGGACGCGACTCCTCTGACGCTCGGTCAGGAATTTTCAGGATACGTTGCCCAATTGGACTACGGTATGCGCTCCCTGCGCTCCTCACTGGCGCACCTTTCCGAACTGGCTTTGGGAGGTACAGCTGTCGGAACGGGGATCAATACTCCTTCTGGCTATTCTGAAATCGTTGCAGCTCACATTGCTTCATCGACGAAGCACCCCTTTGTGACTGCACCTAACAAGTTTGAAGCTCTTGCAGCACACGATGCGGTGGTTGAGTCTCATGGAGCCCTCCGCCAGCTTGCGGTCTCTTTGAATAAGATTGCGAATGACATAAGAATGATGGGCTCTGGCCCTCGCTCAGCGATTGGTGAACTTCAACTCCCAGCAAATGAGCCGGGCTCTTCTATTATGCCTGGAAAAGTAAACCCAACCCAATGCGAAGCGATCACCATGGTTTGTGCTCAAGTACTGGGAAACGATGTTGCGATTGTTGTAGGCGGAACCCAAGGACATTATGAACTCAATGTATTCAAGCCTATGATGGCACGCAACATCCTTGAATCTGCGAGATTACTTGGCGACAGTGCGCTTTCATTTGCAAAAAATTGTGTTGAAGGTATCACGGCGAACGAATCTCGGATCTCCGAGCTTGTCGACAACAGCCTGATGCTCGTCACTGCCCTAAACACGAAAATCGGCTACTATAAATCGGCTGAAATCGCTGGTAAAGCACATTCTGAAGGCACCACACTTCGTGAGGCGGCACTTTCACTGGGCTATCTCACTGGCGAAGAATACGACGCTTGGGTTGTCCCAGGAAATATGATCGGGAATCCGTAATGTATTGAGTCGGACTATTTATTTCCCTCTTTCAATTCACCCACGAGGTCTTTCACCCACTGTTCGTCAGATTTAGGACAAACCAGCAAAGCATCAGGAGTATCGACAACGATGAAGTCCTTAAGACCTCGGATTGCGATCAGTTTGTTGTCATCCGATACAACGACGTTTCCAGATGATTCAGATGAAAACAAATTCGTTCCACTGGAACTGTTTCCGTTTGAATCGGTCCCTAAATTGTGTGCCAAAGACGTCCAGGTCCCTAGATCAGACCAGCCAAATTCGCAAGAAATCACGTGAACCTCGGATGATTTTTCGAGAATCCCGTAGTCGAGAGATATTGATTCACAGTTTTCGTAAATCGCATCGACCTCACCCGGTTCCCCACACAGTTTCGCCCCATTAAACGCGACAGACAAGGCGCCGAGGTGTTTTGAGAAGGATTCAGAGATGCTTTTTAAAGACCAAACAAAAATCCCACTGTTCCAACAATAATCACCCTGAGTTAGAAAGGTTTTGGCAGTTTCGAGATCGGGTTTTTCAGTAAATCTTTCTACTTGTGCAATTTCGGTTTTCCCTGAGAATTTAATATATCCGTATCCGGTATCGGGTCGGGTTGGCTTGATTCCAAGGGTTGTCAAGGATGAAGTTGAACATGCATTTGTAAGGGCAATCGAAAGGATGCGTTCAAATTCAATTGAATCTAAGATGAGGTGGTCTGAAGGTGCGACGATGATTCCGATCTTGGAGGGATCTGTTTCGGAAGGCACACGGTCGGAAATCACCGCATTTGCATATGCGATACACGGAGCGGTATTCCGCATATGTGGCTCACATAGAATGTTTGAAGTCGGGATTAAAGGCAGATGACTTTCAACTTGAGCGCGGTAAAGCTCATTTGTCACGACGAGAATGTTCGAGGGAGGCACAACCTTAGAAAGCCTCGTGTACGTCATTTGGATAAGCGATTGGCCAGTTCCCAGAATATCAAGAAACTGTTTGGGTTTAGAATTTCTAGACATAGGCCAAAACCTACTTCCTATTCCTCCCGCCATGATGACTGCAAATGTGTGTTCGGTCTTATTCATGATTGCCAATGTCGACACACCCATAAGCATCACACGTTCCGCAACCTTTAGACGACGAACACCCACTTAATAATGTGAGCGATGATACGAGTACAAAAGTGCATAACAAAATATGATTGACAAGTCGTTTATTCATGGGGTGAAGTTAGGAATAGTTACGTGTACCTTAGCGCTGTGGGCATCATCTTTAACATAGGAAGGTATACGCGGTTTATGGCCACAGTATTGCATAAACCTGAAAAAGGCAAGGTTTTTCGTCGACAATTGGTGAAAGAAATGTCCATAATAGGTGTAGAAAGTGTGGGGATTGTGGCGCTTTTGAGTGTTTTTATGGGTGCGGTTATGTGCCTGCAGACGGCCCATCAGATAGGAGGTTGGATTCCAGTTTACACGATAGGTTTTACGGTACGTCAAACCATGATTTTAGAGTTTTCTCCTACGCTTATCCCTGTTATCTTGGCAGGAAAGATAGGCTCAAACATCGCATCTCAGCTCGGTACAATGCGTGTGACAGAGCAGATTGATGCACTCGAGATCATGGGAGTGAATAGTGCTGGGTTCCTTGTTTTACCTAAATTCGTCGCGGGTTTTATTTGTATTCCAGTTCTCGTAATTATGAGCATGGTATTGGGCGTTTCATCTGGAGCTGTCATCGCGCTTATCTCGGGGGTGAGCAGTATGGCGGATTTCGAGTATGGTCTACAAGTAGACTTTGTCTCCTACGATGTCGTCTACGCATTGATCAAGACAACTGTTTTTGCCTTAATCATGACATCTGTCTCAGCGTATCATGGATACTATACCTCTGGCGGTGCGATAGAAGTCGCGAAATCGAGTACCAAGGCTGTGGTGTATAGCGTAGTGATCATTATGCTTACAAATCTCGTTCTCACAAAGCTACTCCTCACATAATTTTTCAGATTGATTGAAGTAAAAAACATATCTAAATCGTTTGGAGGAACTCAAGTTTTAAATGACGTGAGCGCTACTTTCGAAAAAGGCAAGGTCAACTTTATAATAGGAAGATCAGGCTCGGGTAAAAGTGTCCTTACCAAGTGTACGGTGGGATTGCTAGAGCCAGATTTGGGTCATGTATTTTTTGATGGACGTGACTTCACCACAATGAATAGAAATGAACGTAAGGAGATTAGAAAAGAAATAGGAATGTTGTTCCAAGGCGGGGCACTGTTCGACTCAATGACAGTTGCTGAAAACATCAAATTCCCCTTAAAGATGTTTAGTGACATGGACGAGGACAGTATGTCAGCCAGAGTCCAAGATTGTTTGTCAAGGGTCGAGCTAGAGGGTCAAGGAGAGAAATTCCCAGGAGAACTAAGTGGAGGAATGCAAAAGAGAGTAGGGATAGCGCGCGCCATATCAATGAATCCGAAATACCTGTTTTGTGATGAACCCAACTCCGGTCTAGATCCCCAAACAGCGATTGTAATTGACAACTTGATCGCAGATATTACAAATGAATACGGCATGACGACTGTCGTTGTAAGCCACGACATGAACAGCGTCATCGAAGCTTCTGATACGATACACTTTATCCACAATGGAGAGATCGCTTTTAAAGGAAACAATGCTGAAATGATGGTCTCGGATTCTCCAACCCTCAACGACTTTATTTATGCATCTAAATTGATGCAAAAACTGAGAGATACGTCATCTTATAAAAAGGGATGAAGTATCATCCTGAGAGGTTCTCACCAAAAGAAATGCTGAAGCGAAGCCAAGATTTCCTTGAGAAAATGGAAACCCGCCGGAGCGTTCGACATTTCTCATCGGATGAAGTTCCCATGGATGCTGTTGTCAACTGCATAGCCGCTGCCGGCACAGCTCCTTCTGGAGCGCACAAACAACCTTGGACATTTTGTTTGGTCACAGATCCTGAGATTAGAAAGAGGATCAGATTTGCTGCTGAAGAGGAGGAATATAGAAACTACAATGGAAGGATGAGTCCCGAGTGGATGAAGGACTTGGAGCCCTTCGGTACGAACGAAATCAAACCATTTATTGAAAATGCGCCGGGATTGATTGTTGTTTTCAAGCACTCATATGGTACTGATGAATCGGGAAAAACACAAAATTACTACGTCAATGAGAGTGTGGGAATTGCTGTGGGAATGTTGTTGACGGCACTTCATGAAATCGGTCTCGTTGCGTTGACTCATACACCCTCGCCTATGAAATTTCTGGCTGAAATATTAGAAAGGCCTGAGAATGAAAGAGCGTATTTAAATATTCCTTTTGGCTTTCCATCAGACAATTGTGAGGTTCCAAACTTAAAACGGAAGCCCATCAGCGATATTTTGATTAAATATTCGTGAATATGACATTAAATAATGAATGTTTTGATGGTGTTGTAAGGTGATTTGTATGGGCTTAACGTCTGAATGATCATCTTTTTGGTTAAAACTTTCTTGTTATTGTTGCTTTAGGTTGAACTATTGGGTTAGTTTTGCCTCAAATTGAACACGAATATCATGTCTGAAATCAGTGAAAAAGTAACAGCTATCATCGTTGATAAGCTAGGGTTGGAAGCAAGTGAAGTAACGCTAGAGTCAAGCTTCACAAACGATTTAGGTGCCGATTCTCTCGACACAGTAGAACTCATCATGGAGTTTGAGAAAGAATTTAACATCGCAATTCCAGACGATCAAGCTGAGAATATCAGTACTGTTGGGCAAGCGGTAGAGCACATCGAGAAAGCAACTAAGTAAGTCTTTGGTATTCTTCTATGGAACTTAAGCGTGTAGTTGTAACAGGTTTAGGGGCGATAACGCCCCTAGGCAATGACCCCGTATCTTTCTGGAACAATTTGGTTGACGGCGTGAGCGGGGCTGCTGAAATTACGCGTTTTGATGCCTCAAAATTCAAAACAAGATTTGCATGTGAGGTCAAAGGTTTTGACCCCCTTGACTACATACATCGCCGCGAAGCCAGAAGGATGGACCTCTACAGTCAGTATGCTGTAGTCAGTTCGAACCAGGCACTTGACGATGCAGGTATTGTTGGAGGAGAGCTCAAATTTGAAGCGGGTTCTGAAGAAGAATTAAGCAATGCCGGAAAGTTTAAAATGAATCCTGACAGAGCTGGAGTAATCTGGGGCTCAGGTGTTGGAGGCTTTCAAAGCTTCATGGATGAGGCAAAAAACTATTATCAAGGAGATGGAACTCCTCGTTTTTCGCCCTTCTTTATTCCAATGATGATTCCAGATATTGCAGCTGGACACATAAGTATAAGAAACGGATTCCGTGGACCAAACTACGCAACAGTGAGTGCGTGCGCCAGTTCTACACACGCCTTAATAGATTCATTCAACCTGATACGATTGGGGAAAGCGGATCTCATGGTGACGGGTGGGTCAGAAGCGGCTGTCACAGAAGGAGGAATAGGTGGGTTTAACGCTCTTAAAGCTTTATCTACGAGAAATGATGATGCAAAGCGTGCCTCAAGGCCTTTCGATAAAACACGTGATGGATTTGTCCTAGGTGAAGGTGCAGGAGCAATCATTCTCGAATCCCTTGAACATGCCCAAGCACGAGGCGCAAAAATTTATTGCGAAATGGTAGGTGGAGGGATGAGCGCAGATGCGCATCATATTACGGCTCCTCATCCGGAGGGACTTGGAGCCACAAACGTGATGCGTGCGACTCTTGAAGATGCAGGAATGACTCCAGAAGAGGTAGATTATGTGAACGTACATGGAACTTCTACTCCATTGGGAGATATCGCTGAGACCCAGGCCATTCAAAAGGTGTTTGGGGATGCAGCATATAAACTTAGCATTTCGTCTACAAAGTCGATGACGGGTCATCTGTTAGGTGCTGCAGGCGCGATAGAAGCTATGGCCTGTATTCTGGCAATCGAGCATGGAATTATTCCTCCCACAATTAATTTTGAACATGAAGACGAAGGTTTAGACCCGAAGCTTGATTTCACGTTCAACAAGGCACGACATCGTGTTGTAGGTGCTGCGCTATCTAACACCTTCGGTTTCGGAGGACACAATGCTTCCGTATTGTTTAAGAAATACGCAAGCTAAGAAACCAGACCCCAAGGACTTAATGCAACTGATTCGTCGATTTTTTGAAAAGGATACCTCGGCTAGTCATATCAAAAAATTGGTGCGGAATCATTTTGGGCTTCGCGTCAAGAACATCTCTTATTACAAAGAAGCCTTCAGACATTCCTCTATTTTAGATGGAGATTATTCGGGGGTGAAGAGCAATGAACGTCTTGAATTTCTGGGCGATGCAGTGCTTGATCTTAGTGTTGCGGCATATCTGTATAGCATGGATCCCGAAGCCCAAGAGGGCCTTCTTACCCAGCGTAAATCGAAGATTGTAAGCAGAAAGAATCTCAATTTATTGGGTGAGTTTATAGACCTAGAAATCTTGTTAGAAGTGAAGATGAGACGTGAAGATATCAGGCCTACAATGGTCGGCAACGCGATGGAATCTTTAATAGGCGCATTGTATTTGGACTTTGGTTATGTCCGTACAAATAAAGCCTTGATCAACCTCTTAAAAAGGTTTGGTTTGGATGAGAAAATCCATGAAACCACCGATTTTAAAAGTCAACTTCATCATTGGGCTCAAAAACAAAGAGTCACGCTTACATACAATGTTGTAAAAGAGTTTATAGTGGATGGTGAAAACGGGTATGAAGTGGAGGTTTTTGCGGATGATTCTTGTATTGGGTCTGGGACAGGCCGGTCTAAGAAAATTGCGGAGCGAGAAGCATCTAGAATGGGATGGAGGCACGTTTTTGAGGAAGAAGAATCAAAAGTTCTAGGTGATAATTCATAGCGAGCGACTACCTTCGTGCCAATGGCAAAGCTTCAACTCGATATGGAAATTGAGTGTGATTTCGATCTTTTAGGGATGGGGTCACATGTGGGAAGTCATCGTATGGCATGGGAGTTAAATAGAATCTTCGGATGGGAATTGGCGTTCGAAAGAGAAATTGAGTCAAAAATCAAGAATATTGTAACAAAACACATCGTTTTGCGATATTGTAATGACGAGGAAGGTTTGGACATTGCGTTAATCCTGAATCGTGTTCCTGAGGGGGTGTTAGCATCGGGTGCTTCTTCATTGGACTATTTACTTAGATTAGGCCATGGTGTCTTGAAATCGGAAGATGTAATTAACAGAATTAGAAACTCCAACCTTGTTACTTTGGTAACTTTCTTGAATCCTGAGAAATCGGGTGCTTTAGAGGCGATTTTTGAACTAGATATATATAAAGAATGAATAAGCAATCATTATTTCCAAATAAACAAACAAAAATCATAGCGACAATCGGTCCCGCTACATCTTCTCCAGAGATGCTGGAGCAACTGTTGCTGGCGGGGATGAATGTTGTGAGAATAAACTCATCTCATGGAGATCATGAGGCTCACAAAGAAGTCATTACGAATATCCGTAAACTGGATACAGACCTGAACACAAGCACAGCTATTTTAATTGATCTTCAAGGCCCCAAGCTCAGGGTGGGTGAAATCGCGGGTGGCCAAACAGAGCTCATTGAAAACGAGCAGGTTGTTATAAAAGTAGGGAGTGGAGAAGGTTCTGATGGAGTATTGTATACAGATTATGATCAATTTGCAGTAGATGTAAAAGCGGGTGAGCCGATCTTACTTGACGACGGTAAGCTTCGCCTTGAAGTCATTTCTTCTGACGGCAAATCAGAAGTTATTTGTAAAGTAATTCACGGAGGAAATCTAAGTTCACGAAAAGGATTAAATCTCCCTCAGACAAAGATCTCTCTTCCCTGTATCACAAAGAAGGACGAAATAGATCTCGCTTTTGCACTTGAAGAAAACGTCGATTGGATTGGGTTGTCGTTTGTTCGGAGTTCAAGTGACATCGAGGAGCTCAAAAGCATCATCAAAAAGAACAAAAAGCATGCGCGGGTCGTGGCGAAAATTGAAAAGCCAGAAGCCATTGTAGATTTAGATGCAATTTTAAATGCTGCAGATGCGGTGATGATTGCCAGAGGTGACCTCGGAGTAGAAGTTCCCATGCAAGATGTTCCGCTTATTCAGAAAGACATCATTTCTAAATGTTTGACATTAGGTAGGCCTGTCATTGTGGCAACCCAAATGATGGAGAGCATGATTGAAAGTGCCACTCCGACAAGAGCTGAAGTGAATGATGTCGCAAATGCAGTCCTTGACGGCGCTGATGCCGTGATGCTTTCTGCAGAAACGAGTGTTGGGAAATATCCAATACATGCAGTAAGGGCTATGACTCAAATCATTCACTCTATGGAGGCGGACAATCAAAAACCTTTTAACGAACGTCCTCCGTATAATCCCGACGATGAACGCTTTATCTCTGACTCAATTTGTTACAACGCTTGTCGCCTTGCCAGAAGGACCAAGGCCAGCGCAATCGTCACGATGACTTATTCGGGCTATACAGCTCAAAAAGTAAGTAGCCAAAGACCCAAAGCCACCATCTTCATGTTTACTTCCAACAGAGAAGTATTGAATCAAATGAATTTGGTTTGGGGTGTAAAAACAGTGTTTTACGAGAAGATGGTAAGCACAGATCATACGATTGCGGATATCAAGTATTTGTTGTTTAAAGATGGCAATGTGAAAGAGGGTGATTTTGTGATACATCTGGCCTCTATGCCTATTGCTGATACAGGGATGACGAATATGCTTAAACTCGTTCGAGTCTAAGAGCATTTCCTTAATTCAGGGGTGTTATCTTCGCGAAACCCAACAGTTATTTTGATGTCTAAAGGATTTCCAGAACGTGGTTCATTAAACCTCCCAAGCATTGCTCAAGAAGTGCTGGAGATTTGGGAACGCGAAAACACATTTCAGGCGAGCATAGATTCCCGCCCAGCCGACAACCCATACGTTTTCTATGAGGGTCCGCCTTCCGCAAATGGTATGCCCGGTATTCATCACGTGATGGGGCGTTCTATCAAAGATATTTTCTGTAGATATGCCACACTCAAGGGAAAGCGAGTGGATAGAAAGGCCGGATGGGACACACATGGGTTGCCTGTTGAGCTTGGTGTCGAGAAGGAGCTAGGGATCACGAAGGAAGACATTGGGAAAAAGATTTCGGTCGAAGAATACAACAACGCATGTCGCAAGGCGGTCATGAAATACACGGGGGTTTGGAATGATCTCACAAAGAAAATGGGCTACTGGGTAGATATGGAATCTCCATATGTTACGTATGAGAATAAATACATTGAGTCTGTTTGGTGGCTTTTATCCGAACTGTATAAGAAAAATCTTATTTATAAGGGGTACACGATTCAGCCCTATAGCCCGATGGCAGGAACGGGGTTAAGTTCTCATGAGCTTAATCAGCCAGGCACTTATCGCGATGTGATGGATACGACCATCGTTGCTCAGTTTAGGGCAGACGAGGATAGCAAGACCAGGGTGTTAGATCTCTGTGGGCTATCAGACTTGGGCGAATTGCCGGTGGATTTTTTGGCCTGGACCACAACCCCATGGACTTTGCCATCGAATACGGCACTTACAGTGGGATCAAAGATTGACTATGTCGTGGTTCGTACGAAAAACAGATATACAGATTCTGAAGGCTTCGTCATTCTTGCGGAAAACCTTTTAGAGAAACAATTTGCAAATGGTCCTGAACACGAAGTTGTGGGACGTTGTAAAGGGTCTGATTTGGTGGGGATGAGATATATTCAACTCATCAACTGGGCTACACCCATGGAGCGCCCTGAAGAAGCATTCCGAATTATTGCTGGAGATTTCGTGACGACAGAAGATGGAACGGGAATCGTTCATACCGCTCCGACCTTCGGAGCGGACGATGCGATGGTTGCCAAATCTGCTGGAGTGCCACCTATGCTTGTCGATGATGGAACAGGCCATGGAGTGCCACTGGTTGACATGCAAGGGCGTATTAGAGAAGGTTATGGTCCATTTTCAGGAAGGTTTGTAAAGAATGAATATTACAATGAGGGGGAGGCGCCAGAGAAATCTGTCGATGTAGAAATTGCGATTGATCTTAAAACGAGTGGACAAGCATTTAAAGTTGAGAAATATTCTCACAGTTATCCCCATTGTTGGAGAACGGATAAGCCAATTTTGTACTTCCCTCTTGATTCGTGGTTTGTAAAAGCGACGGATGCAAAAGAGCGGATGACTGAGTTGAATAAGACGATCAATTGGAAACCGGAGAGTACGGGAACGGGTAGATTTGGGAAGTGGCTTGAAAATCTAAACGATTGGAATTTAAGTCGTTCTAGATTTTGGGGCATCCCCATTCCGATCTGGCGGACAGAGGATGGTTCGGAAGAAGTGTGTATTGGGTCAGTAGAAGAGTTGGCAATAAGATGTGAGGAAGCTATGGAAGCGGGACTTATGGTTTCCAACCCACTGGACAAGTTCAATGCGGGTGACATGTCAAAGGAGAATTACGAGTTGTTTGATTTGCACAAGCATGTCGTGGATGAAATTGTTTTAAAAGCTTCAGATGGATCTCCGATGAAGCGTGAGGCAGATTTGATTGATGTTTGGTTTGACTCTGGGTCAATGCCATATGCCCAGTGGCATTACCCTTTTGAAAACAAGGATAAAGTTGATCATGAGGGAGCGTATCCAGCAGATTTTATTGCTGAAGGCGTAGACCAAACCCGAGGCTGGTTCTACACGCTACATGCCATTTCTACAATGGTGTTTGATAGAGTAGCGTATAAAAATGTCATCTCAAACGGTCTTGTGCTCGATAAGAATGGCATAAAAATGTCGAAGCGCTTAGGCAATGCGGTTGATCCGTTCTCGACATTGGAAACGTATGGCCCCGATGCTACCCGTTGGTATATGATCAGCAACGCCCAACCTTGGGACAACCTGAAATTTGATCTTGAGGGCATAGGCGAAGTGACAAGGAAGTTTTTCGGGACGCTACACAACACATTTAATTTTTTTGCCCTGTACGCGAACATCGATGGTCTTACAGGTCAAGAACCACAAATACCTCTCAGCAAACAGCCTGAAATTGACAGATGGATTCTTTCCAGGATGCATACCGTTTCAAAATTGGTGGATCAGGCCTATCAAGATTTAGAGCCGACTCGCGCGACCCGTATCCTGCAGAGTTTTGTCATAGACGACCTAAGCAACTGGTATGTGCGTCTCAATCGTCAACGATTCTGGAAGGGGTCTATGAACGAAGATAAGATGAGCGCATATCAAACGTTGGTTGCCTGTCTTCGTACCACATCTATATTGGGGTCTCCAGTCGCTCCATTCTTTATGGATAGACTATATCGCGACTTGAATGAGGGACTAGGCGCTGCGAAAGAGGGGGCAAAAAATTCGGTTCACTTGGCCGACTTTCCACTCTCAGACGATGCAATCATTGATGGCGAGCTCGAAGTAAGAATGGAACTTGCACGAAAACTATCGTCACAGGTTTTGAGTTTGCGCAAACGCGAACGTATCCGCGTGAGACAACCTCTCAGGCGAATTATGGTTCCTGTTCTTGATGAGATTTCAGCTTCACGTATTGCAGCGATCGAAGATTTGATCAGGACAGAGGTCAATGTCAAAGAGGTTGAGATTATCCGTGATGGAGGAGGTATTGTCAAGAGTATGAAGCCTGATTTTAAGGCCTTGGGACCCAAGCATGGAAAACGCATGAAAGCGATTGTTGAGGCGGTCAATGATTTACCGATTGAGGCTGTTGATCAACTTGAGAAAGATGGTCAAATCACAATCACACCATCAGATTCACAAGGCGATGTAGAGATCATGTTGAGCGATGTTCAAATTTCGACGGAGGACATCCCCGGATGGCTCGTGTCTAGCGAAGGAGGATTGACAGTTGCGTTAGACATTACAATAGACGATCAACTTAGAGCTGAAGGCCTTTCTAGAGAATTGGTGAATAGAGTCCAAAACGTTCGAAAAGACATAGGGTTAGAGGTGACGGACAGGATAAATTTGTCCATAAGTGCATTGGAAAATATAAGCGTTCAGTTACAAGAGAATTTGGAGTATATTCGAACTCAAACTTTGGCGGAAAATGTCGATTGGCAAGACGATGCTGAGGCTGTGGAAATTGAACTTGATGAGGGCGTTAGCGTTAGAGTTCACGTTGTTAAAAATTAAAAAGCTGGTATTATGGAAGAAACGAAATACTCGGAATCAGATCTTAAGGAATTCAATGAGTTAATCATCAATAAATTGGAACTTGCGCAAGAGGATTTGGACCAATTACGTGCTTCGATGTCGCATAAAGACGACAACACAACAGAGGATACTGCTCCGACGTTTAAAATGATGGAAGACGGATCGGAAACAATGAGTCGTGAGGAAACGGCTGCTTTGGCTTCAAGACAGGAAAAGTTCATCCAAAACCTGCAAAATGCGCTCCTTAGAATCAAGAATAAGACGTATGGTATTTGTCGCGTTACAGGAAAGTTAATTCCGAAAGAACGCCTTCGACTGGTGCCACATGCGACCCTTTCTATGGAAGCTAAGCAAAGACAATAACAGAAAATATTCTACGCTGAGATGCGAAAACAAATTTTCGGATGGGCCTTGCCTCTGCTGATCGTAGTGCCTCTACTGATCATAGATCAACTCCTGAAAATATATATCAAGCTCAACTTCACAATTGGTGAACGCGCCGAGATTATTCCTGGTTTTATTGAATTTCAATTTATTGAAAATGATGGGATGGCCTTTGGTTTGGCAATGCCTGGAGTTGCCGGGAAACTCCTTTTAACGAGCTTTCGTCTCATTGCTTCTGTCGGGATCGGGGTTTATCTATATAAACTCATAGAAAGAAAATCTCACCCCGGTCTTTTGGTAGGTATATCCATGATTTGGGCAGGAGCCATTGGAAATATTATTGACAGTGCTGTGTATGGGCGCTTATTCTCTCAATCGGGATGGGGTACTGTGTCACATTTCGGATTGGAAGACGGATATGCACCATGGCTTATGGCAAACGTTGTAGATATGTTTCACTTTACAGTCACCTGGCCATCTTGGATGCCGAGCATGATGGCTGGTGCAGAAGTTTTTCCGCCCATTTGGAACGTGGCTGATGCGTCAATTTCAATCGCTGTAATTTGGATTATTCTGAATCAGAAGAAGTTTTTTGGGAGCACCCCTCAATCAAGCGAAGATGCCTAAATCAAACTCAAAATTTAGTTATACGCCCTCTCCATTTGCCTATCTGAGGAGAATCTCGAGAGAAGTCCTCGTGGGTGATTTGCCCTTAGGTGGAGATGCGCCGATACGGATTCAATCGATGACCACGACAAACACACTAGATATAAAAGGCAGTGTGGCGCAATGTATTAGCATGATTGCTGCTGGGAGCGAACTCGTTCGGTTGACGGCTCCGAGCATCAAGGATTCAGACGCTTTGGAACAAATCTCCGAGGACTTGAGAAGCCAAAAGTACATGGCGGTATCCCCCACCGATATCCACTTCACCCCAAACGCCGCATTACGTGCTGCAGATTTTGTCGAAAAGGTGAGAGTTAATCCTGGGAATTATGCAGATAAAAAGAAATTTGACCACCACGAATACACGGATATATCTTATGCGCAAGAACTGGAAAGGATCAAAGAAAAGTTTACTCCGCTTGTTCTGAAATGTAAAGAGTTGCATCGAGTGATTCGCATAGGGACGAATCATGGATCACTTTCTGACAGAATTACAAGTCGATATGGCGATACTCCTTTAGGAATGGTGGAGAGTGCGCTTGAGTTTTTAAGAATCGCAGAAGAATGCGAATTCTATGACATGGTCATTTCAATGAAATCTTCGAATACGATTGTGATGGTTCAGGCGTATCGACTTCTCGTGAAACGCATGAGTGAGGAGGGAATGAATTACCCGCTTCACCTTGGCGTTACAGAGGCAGGAGATGGTGAGGATGGTCGAATTAAATCCGCGGTAGGAATAGGGGCGTTGCTTGAAGATGGAATCGGGGATACCATCCGGGTTTCGTTAACAGAGGCACCTGAGAACGAGCTTCCCGTTGCCCGCGTTTTGGTCGATAAATATAAAGGTCGCCAGACATCTGTAGGGATTCCCGAGATAGAACCTGTCGCGATTTCGATCGATCCGTTTAACTACTCTCGAAGGGAAACGTACGGGGTGGGGACGATTGGAGGAAAAAGTGTTCCCATTGTCGTACAGACCATGACAAACAAATCTGCACTTTCTCCTATAAACCTGATGGGGGCGGGATATAGATATTCTGTGGTTGACGACAAGTGGAATATTTTGGACAATGCCTGTGATGCAATATATACAGACTCGCAAGTTGTCCAGTTTAAGCTGCCTGGGACGCTTGTGGTTTTAATGAATGGAGAGGATTGGGAAAAGAAGGCGCGTGGAGTAGATGGAGTGGAAAGACATTATCCGGTTTGGTCTATCGATCAGTGGAATGAAGGTGGAGCATGGCGGGACGGTTTGGTGCAGGAGAAGGGTGTCATTCACTTTATACGCGTCCAAAGAAAGGATTTGACCAAGGATTTGATTGACAGTTTCAGTAAAGGAGATGTGGTTCTGATTCTTGATACGACTCAAATCAATGCCTTGATTGATCTGAGGACTTCTGTCATGAAGCTCGATGAATTGGAAAGCAAAGTCCCTGTGATTCTTCGCAGAAAGATTGATGGGGTAGATAAAGAACAATTCACGTTATATCAGTCGACGGATTTGGGGGGGGTGTTGATTGATGGATTAGGTGATGGCGTCTGGGTGGATGGTGAAGGGGTGAGTTTGGTAGATAGAAATAACCTTGCATTTGGAATTTTGCAGGCCACGAGAACGAGAATTTCAAAAACGGAGTACATCTCTTGTCCGAGCTGCGGAAGAACGCTGTTTGATTTGGAAGAGACCACGGCCAAAATTCGAAATGCCACGGCCCATCTTAAAGGTCTTAAAATAGGAATTATGGGATGCATCGTGAATGGCCCGGGTGAGATGGCAGATGCAGATTATGGCTATGTAGGTACAGGCCCAGGGAAAATCACACTCTACCGAGAGAGAGTAGTTGTAAAAAAGAATGTATCTGAAGCGGAGGGCGTGAAGGAATTAATTGAACTAATCAAGAGTGAAGGCGATTGGGTAGAACCTGCCGATATTTCTAAATAACTTGGATTCTTCAACCATCAAAGCGATCGTGATTGGGAGCATTCCATACAATGATACGAGTAGGGTGGTGAGGGTGTTGTCTGAAGATCAAGGGATGATTCCTTTGTGGGTCAGGACGGGAAAGAAATCCCCCAAAGCGATTTGGCATCCCCTCTCTGCTGTCGAACTTGCAAATTTCAGAAGGAAAAAGCAAGACGGTTTGGGGACTTTTACCGAAGCATCAAGAGCATTGCCAGCCATTCATATCCTGAGTGATGCCAGAAGGTCAGCGGTCGCATTTTTTATCGCTGAGGTGTTAGATAAATCAATTTCCGAAGGCGCACCTATGCCAGAGGTATTTAAACTGGTTTGGAAAACTGTGGAATTGTTAGAAACAGAAGATTCTGTGGCACACCTTCACATCTATTTTTTGGCGCATTTGGTACAAATTTTGGGATTGATGCCAGAGGAATTGGATGATGGCGCAACGAAAAAGTCAGGGAGCTTGAATCTAGATACTGGCGAATGGTCAGATGTCGAGATGAGCCTCTCGAAAGAGTCACATTATTTAAAATTCAATCTTGTGAAAACAATGATGGGTATTCCGGGCATGAAGTTTGATGTGATGCGGGAGTTAAGACTAGAAAAATCTGACAGAAAAGAACTTTTGCTAGGGATGGTGATGTTTATCCAACTTCACCATGCAGGACTTAGAAAAATAAAATGTTACGATGTACTTGAGACTATATTTTCAAAATAGAATGACGTCAAACTTAAGATTATTCTTTTGTTTTATGGTTCTGTCTATTTGTATTTCTACATCTGTGTATTCTCAGGAGGTTCGCGTTGTAAACGGCTCCATCCCGATTCCTTTTGTAGCGGTTGTCAATATTTCAACTTCTGAGCATGCGATCTCTGATGCGGATGGACTTGTTTTCCTTCCATTAAGAAATCCATCGGATACGTTGGTGTTTAGGAGTATGGGATATGAAATAAGAATGGTTTTACCAGGTGAAATCATCGGAAAACTCTTGCGTATGGATGAGAGCCCAGTCAGTTTAGAAGAGGTACAGATCTTGTCATATATAGTACCGGATGTAGCCGATGATTTGGGATTAAACAGGGTCACTTCAATCGGCACCTCGGCCATAGAAAATGGTGTTCCACCAGGCAATACAGCTGAGTTGTTACAGAGTTTTGGTAAAATTCACGTGCAACAAAGCCAACAAGGTGGTGGGTCTCCTGTCTTGAGAGGATTTGAGGCAAACAGAGTGCTCTTGGTTGTGGACGGTGTGCGAATGAACAATGCAATTTACCGATCGGGACACCTTCAGAATATTGTTACCATAGATCCAAATACGCTTGAGCAAATTCAAGTCATTATGGGCCCAAACAGTGTGAGGTTTGGCAGTGATGCATTAGGTGGAGTCGTCCATTTTAAGACAAGACGACCACGCTTTAGAAGCAATCCTTCTGAACCAAGTTGTTCTGGTCTGATTTCAGCACAATATAAATCGGTAAATAACTCCTATACGATGAATGCGAAAGCTGAGGCAGGAGGCCCCAGATGGGGTACAGTCATCTCGTTTAGTAAATCAGAATTTGGAGATTTATCGATGGGGTCATGGCGAGCTCATGGTGACAGTACATGGGGGTTGGTACCGTTCATCGCGACAAGAATCAATGGTGTAGACTCCTTAATTTCTAACCCTGACCCTGAAAATCAAAGCCCTACAGGTTACGCTCAAAATGATTTCGTGCATAAATTAAGATTGGGCATACCGGGAGGTGCGATAGAAACCAACATCCAGTACAGCAAGAGTTCAAACATCCCCAGGTTTGATAAGATCAATGACCTCTCAGGCGAGGGTTTAAGATGGGCAGAATGGAATTATGGACCTCAAGAAAGACTGATGACTGCTGTCACTTGGGAGCAGTATTTGGGACTTCCAGGGTCTCTCCACACCACCTTTGCTTTTCAGCGGATTTCGGAGTCTCGTATAAAACGATTGTTTGATTCTGCTTTTAGAACCATACAAGAAGAACAAGTTGAGGTACTGTCCATGTCTTCTATTTGGAAATCATCTCCTTTCAGGGGT
>JAQCID010000224.1 GCA_027618855.1 Bacteroidota bacterium
GGAGAAGTAAGCCTAATTGAAAGAATCAAGCTCGGAGCCAGAGATACGGCGTTGGTGAGATTCAATGTTGCCACCAGAGATGGCGCGATCGCCGAAATTCTTAAAGCAGATGTTCTTAATTTCCTGAAGGGTGCGGGCGTTCCCTTTTCTGCATCGGGGAAAATAATAGGAAAGGCGTGGGGGTTAACGATTGAAGTTCCCCTGGAACACTCACAAAACATCAGTCTTCGCAACTAGGATATGGACAACCTTGTTAGTTGTCTAGTTTGGAAATCATATAGGTCACGCCTACTTCGACAGTCATGTTCAACATCCGGTTGTTCCATCTCGGAGTTCCAGTCGGAGTCTCTGGGCGTGGAGCAATGGCAAGAATGCTTTGGGTGACACGTGCAAAAAGATGAGAGTGATTCCCATAGACTGTGCGTATTCCCAACACAGCGCCCAAGTCATATTCTTTGATGGGCAAGCCAGTCGGATCCCAAGCCACGCCATAGAAATCTTCTTCTGCTGCAAGCAAAATCGAGGGTTGTAAACCCACTAGGATGTCAAACATTTTGTAGGAATAGCTCATCGTTATAGGAATATCGATGTATGTAAACCGATACTTCCAGGTGTCGTAATCCTCAGGAGGATTTGGCGGTTTTTTACTCCCTTTCTGATTGTAAGCGATGCCGATTTGTATGTTTTTCTTTCCTCTTCGTCCAATTTCAATAGTAGCGCCCATGTTGAGGCCTACTTTGTTAAAGCCACCGATTCCATCTCCGTGAATTTGGGACGCGGTTGCTCCACCTATAAGGCCCCCATTAAATTGGAGGGCGCGACCCTCCGCGTACTCTGACTGTGCGGAAAGCAAGTATGGCAAAAAAGCAAATAGCAAAAGGGCCTGACGCATGATGATGTTATTCAGACAAATGATGAGACAGACAATTGACGACTTCTCCATTTTCACTGCTGGCGACTACTACAACAGATGTGTTTTCGAAAATCCATTCAGGGTTCCAGTTAAAAGTATAGTCGGATTGAAATCCATCTCCCTCAAGAGCATCAACGGTGACCACGAGTCCTTCAGCTCCAGTTACGCTCCCTCTCAGCAGATGATTGAATTCGTAATCTGTGACGTGTTCGGGATCTTCACCATAGTACAATTGATCTCCGATGAGAGACGACTCTGTGAAAAGGATGGCGAGCCTACATTCTCCAACCAGATCTCCACTTGTAAATTGCCCATTGACATGGATGTTCAGTTGGCCATTGCCAGCGGAAGGGTGCCAGAACGTTTTGACTTGAAGCTGCAGGGGCGTTTCAGACGCGAGTTCAGAGGTGACTTCCTCCGACCACTCCGCTGGAGAGAAAAAATCCCCTGTTCCTCCTTGTCGGTTAATTCTCCCTAGTGGATTTGCTTGGAAATCAAGTTGAGCCCAATAAATATCACCGTCCTCGTTTGTCCAATCGATGGGGTATGCGTCGTTTGTGATGGCCAAATTGCCCGCGTGAATTGCAAGTGGAAAAACACGATCTGGATTTGATTCTGCCAAGCCTTCTGCCATCTCCGCAGCAGGAGGACAGTTGCCACATTGATGGGCCGTGAAATCTTCGACCAAAACGTTTTTCCCTGAAGTGGTTGCCATTTGAAAAACGGGCGGGTTTCCGTACAACTCTAGATTGTACCCTCCAGAAAAAGGAACGATAGGGTCTTCTATAACGTCGCAAGCAGGAAAGAGACTAAATGCGGCTATTAAAACGATGGGGATATATCTACTAAGCTTCATATCAATCTAAAGTAATCTCAAAATATTGAACAAAAAAGAATCCGCGTCCGTACGCAAGGTACAAAACGCGGATTCAATATTATTTAGACTGATTCAGTCTATAAGGAAAACCTTACTGTACGTTCGTGACACGAAGCGTAGATGTTTCGTTTCCTGCAGTGAGGTTTACAAGGTAAATTCCTGCTTCAAGAGAAGAGAAGTTTAACTGTAGAGATTGCGTTCCAGCAGCAATGTTGCCTAAGTTCATCTCGATCACCTTCTCACCAATTAGATTGTACACTACAACAGCAGCCTGTCCCGCTTCAGCAGCAGAGAATGAAAGGGTTGTGTTGTCAGAGAAAGGGTTAGGGAATACGTTCACACTAGATGTAAGATCGTTTTCCGTGATTCCAGATACAGAAGTGACTTCCATACCAGCAACTAACTCAGCAAACTCTATACCAGAAGCGCCATTATAATCAAGTACTATACCCACTTCATCCATACCATCCATAGATACAATTGAAGCAGTACCATCAACGTAATTACCCCACTGTGAAGCATAAAGTCCGTCGCCGTAACTGTCTGTCATTGTGAAAATGTAACATTCATTAAGATCGAGTGCAACATCCCAAGTCAATGGAGTGTCATTTTGATTTGCCAACGAACCTGTAGTAACTCCATCGATGTACATTCCAGAAGCAGACTCAATGGTCCAACCAGTCTCTTCAGGCCAGTTGTCTGTTGTGATACGAACTTGTACATACGAAGTAGCTTCAGTTGATCCGACGATTGACGCGGCATCTTCAGCATTCCAATCCGCACCGTTTACAGAAACCAAACTGTAGGTAAATGTTCCAATTTCGTTATAAGACCCTAGGTCTACAGTTTCATTTCCACCATTTGAAAGCACGCCTTCCCATGTTACGTCAGTTTGTGCAGCTCCGTTCAACTCAACAGCAAAAACCATTGCAGTGACATCGTCTGATCCAAGGTTAGAAACAGATGTTGAAGCCATCCACTCACCTCCTCCACATGAAGAAGTTTCACCGTTGTAAGCCATCAATGGTGCAGCCCCAGTAATTGAGTTAGAGCAATCCATAAAGGCAGCAGCA
>JAQCID010000225.1 GCA_027618855.1 Bacteroidota bacterium
TTCAATTTTCGAATGCTGGAATACGTACAAGTCTATTCATGGATCCCGATGAAGAAGCGATAAGAGCTGCAGCTTTAACTGGCACGGATAGAATCGAACTCTACACAGAGGATTATGCAACCAAACATGCCCAAATGGGAGCAGACGCAGCCATTCCGTATGCCAGAGCCGCAACATTGGCCCACGCATT
This sequence comes from Bacteroidota bacterium, assembly GCA_027618855.1. Classification (GTDB taxonomy): domain Bacteria; phylum Bacteroidota; class Bacteroidia; order Flavobacteriales_D; family Sanyastnellaceae; genus UBA974. Next base: position 191 of record JAQCID010000225.1, read on the forward strand.
AGGTCTGGGCGTAAACGCCGGGCACGATCTTGATTTGTCAAATCTCCGAGACTTCTCACGAAACGTTCCATTTTTAGATGAGGTAAGCATAGGTCATGCCCTCATCTCAGACGCTCTCTACTTTGGCCTCTCGAATACGGTTGCAAAATATCTCGCCTGCCTTGAATAAACCAGTCACATTACATCGTCGAATTGTAGGAAACTCAGACGCTCCGAATCTAATCATCCTGCATGGGTTGTTAGGCAGTGCCGACAATTGGCTCACTCTCGCGAAACGATATTCCGAAAAATTCCAAGTTCACCTTGTAGATGCTCGCAACCACGGCCGAAGTCCGAAGAGTAAAAGCCACAGTTATCCAGCCATGGCAGAAGATTTACTTGGATATTTAAATGAAAATGAGATTGAAAAGACGGCACTAATAGGGCACAGTATGGGAGGGAAAACAGCCATGACTTTCGCCGAAAAACATCCTGAAAGGGTCACAAAGTTAATCATCGCAGATATCGCTCCAAGGGCTTATCTTCCAAATCACGGTCACATTTTTGAGGCATTAAAAATGACTTCGCCTGAAAACGCGACTTCTCGCGAGGAGGTTTTGGAGAGCTTGAGATTAAGCTTGGGAAGCGACAGCGTCTTGATCCAATTTTTAATGAAAAGTTTAAGACGTGAAAAAAGTGGAGGTTTCTCGTGGAGCTTTAATGTAGATGTTCTGAGCAATGCCATTCACCGTATTACAGAAAAAATAGATCTGACAATCAACACCCTGCCGACACTCTTTATATATGGTCGCAAATCTGAGTATGTTACGCAAAATGACATCTCTGAAGTCGAAGAGTTATACTTACAAATAGAAACAGCGTGTCTAGAAAATAGTGGACATTGGCTTCACGCACAGGAGCCTGAATTGTTTTTTGAAATAACAAGTGAATTCTTAAGTTAGCTGACGATTTCAGAGTCACCCACTGGATGCTTTTAACCATCGTCGGTAGGCATTAAATAGTTTTGAGCGAGACACGAAACCGATGTATTTTCCTTCAGAATCTACGACCGGAAGATTCCATGCCCCACTGCTCTCAAACTTAGACATCACGGAATCCATTTTGTCATTATGAACGATCAGGTTATCTGGGACGACCATTAATTCTTGGACTGTTACAGAATCATATCTATCCCTGTCAAACATGATTTCACGTATATCTTGAAGATCAATTAAGCCCTTAAAAACCCCCTCTTTGTCCACTACGGGATGAAGATTTCGTTGACTTTTTGCAATGACACGAACCAAAATGCCCAATGTGTTGCTTGGCATGACAGGGATAAAGTCCGTCTCGATTTCGTCCGTGAGAGTCATCAGAGTGAGGACATTTTTATCTTTGTCATGGGTCAATAACTCACCTCTTTCAGCCAGTTCGTACGTATATATGCTGTTTTTTACGAGGAATTTTGAGACCAAATAACTGATCGCTGCACATAACATCAACGGCACGAATAGCTCATAACCGCCACTGATTTCAGAAGCCAGAAATATCGCTGTCAGCGGGGCGTGTAACACTCCTGCTGTCATGCCACCTATCCCAGCCAAAACAGCATTGCCTATGGGGATCGTGTCAAGGCCAAAAATAATATTTGTAGACAATGCAAAAATGTAACCGAGGAGGGCGCCTCCGAAAATTGCGGGAGCAAAAATCCCAGCTACACCACCTGCGCCAACGGTAAGACCCGTGAGAATAGGCTTTAAAGCCCAAGCAATAAATAAAACACCCAACAATGTAAAACCTTGGGCGTTGATTTGTGGGATGAGTTCGTTTGCCAGTTCGTCTGAATACCCCATAAATAATGAATTCACGACTTCGTACCCCTCTCCATATAACGATGGGAAACTTGCAACAGCCCAGCCGACAATAACACCTGAAAAAAGAATTCTTGTAAGTGGCTTTTTGAATCGAGAAATTGCACGTGAGGACAGCAGGTAAAGACGCGTGAAAACAACTGAACCCAAACCTGCCACCAAGCCGAGTGAAATGTAAAATGGCAAGCGTTTCACTGCAAAGGGAGCTAGTTTTGTTACGGCCAAAATATCTTCACCTTCGATCAGGAAATAAGCCGTTAAAAGTGAAGCCAAAGACGCGAAGATGAGAGGAACCAAACTCGCTGCAGTGAGATCAATCATGATCACTTCCACTGCGAATAGAAGCGCAGCTATCGGTGCTTTAAACATTGCAGACAAGGAGGCTGTTGCAGCGCACGCGATAAGTAATCTACGGCGTTGAAAGTTCTTCTTTGTGCGGGAAGCAATTTCAGAACCTATCGTTGCACCGGCTTGTACTGCAGGTGCCTCAAGACCACCAGACCCTCCAAATCCCACCGACAAGATGCTCGTGACTACTGGCGCAAAAAGCCATGTCCGTTTTAAAGCACCTCGCCTTGTAGAAAGAGCGTGTAAAGTCGCCGGAATCCCACCGCCAGGATGATCGCCTCCAAGAACCTTGCGAACAAACCAAGCAGTTAACAGCAGCCCTATTATAGGACCAAAACCCAAAAGAGGGGACCAACCGGAGTAGGTTTGGGCCGAAAATATTCCGGACCGAATCAAACTGACACCATTCTTAAGCAAGACAGCCACAAGCCCAGCTAAAACTCCCACAACGCTTGCCCAAAGCAATATAGCTC
>JAQCID010000226.1 GCA_027618855.1 Bacteroidota bacterium
GCGTGGATCTGGACGTCGAAGCCCAAATCAAAAAACAGTTTATGGTCAGATTCTTTTTGATGAACTTCTCACGTCAAAGCTTGTTGAAGGAACGAGTTGGTGGGGAAACAAATGGGGGGCATTGGCAGGTGGGAGTCTCAACTCCAGAAATGGCAAATGGGGATGTCTGATTGAAGGATCTGTCGTAAGGCCCTTTACCTACTCTCATGCATCTGAAACCGTTGCTTGGACATCCGCTCGCAAACCTTTGGCTCACCCCTTGGGGTCAAATTTCGCGGACATTATACTCCGCATCAAATGGGTGGTGAAAGAAGAATATACCGTGAGACTTGCGATAGAAAGAGTTTATCGTGGGCTCGACCCCTCCACTGGATACGCTTCAGGCTCTGACATTTTTCGAAGTTACCTAGATCGAGAAAGTGATTACGATCAGATGTTCATGCAAGGTGTGGGGTCCGAGTTTCAAAGGATTTCTATTGACATCGCTCGCGCGACAGGAGGGAAATTTAATCTTGCTGGAATTGAAGTATTTGCCAGGGGATCCATGCGCGTGGAGTCACACACCGTGGATGAAACAGGAGAAGGAGCGAGTACGGATCCATGGAATGCGTTTAGAGTGCAATTTGGCATCAGAAATACGCGCGTATTAGAAGGGCGAGACTGGTAATTCCTGACGTACTTTTGCCCCTGATTATTTGCCCCAAATGACGATAGAAAAGACCCCTTCACTTCTAAAAGATATCGGTACTCTTTTCAAAGTACGCCTGGGATTTTTTGTCGTTCTTTCATCCGTCTTGGGATGGTTTATGGGCGTTGACAATGTTGATGTTGGAAACGTCTTGTTGCTCGTTGGAGGCGGGTATTTATTAACGGGAGCGTCAAATGGTTTTAATCAAATCATAGAGCGCAACAACGACTCTGTCATGGCTCGGACAAAGAACCGTCCATTGCCCACAGGTCGAATGACGATAAATCAAGCACTGGTGCTAAGTATTGGCGCAGGAATAACGGGCATATACTTCCTTTCACTATTGAATAACACCGCTGCCATATTGGGATTCATCTCATTCGTGCTGTATGCGTTTGTTTATACCCCTCTTAAATCTAGATCATCTCTTTGTGTGTTTGTCGGAGCCATTCCCGGAGCATTGCCTCCGATGATAGGTTATGTCGCTGCAACGGGAGAGTTTGGCGTTGAACCAGGCACTTTGTTTGCCGTACAATTTATGTGGCAATTTCCACATTTTTGGGCAATTGCATGGCTTGCGCACGAAGATTATTCAAAAGTGGGATATAAAATGTTGCCGTTCAACGCTGGACTTACAGAACGCTCAGCTTCATTAATCTTACTCTACACCCTGTTCTGTATCCCTACGAGTATCCTTCCTTGGGCATTGCCAAACGGAAATCCAATGGTTGGAAATGTGGCATTGGTTGTTGCGATAATGGCCGGTTTGGGATTCTCTTGGTTCGCCTGGAGATTGTCCATTACCCTTGACAGATCCGATGCACGTAAATTAATGTTTGCTAGTTTCATCTATCTGCCTCTGGTACAAATCATTTACGTACTAGATAAAACGTCGATTTAGTTAACTCACTTTTTTCATGGAAAACAATCCAACAACAGCGTACGATCCCTCTACCGACAAAAAGGTAACAGACAGTTCTAAGATTATGCTTATGGCTTTCATCATTTTCTCTGTGACCATGATGTTTGGAGGTTTAATAAGTGCGTATCTCGTCAGTAGCATAGGTCAGTACTGGGTGCATTTAACTCCCCCTACTGCTTTGTGGATTAGCAATGCACTTATTGTGGCTTCTTCCGTTACCCTCTTTGCTTCACTGAAGGCGATGAAAGGGGGGAATGTAATGCGATCCAAGATGCTTTTGATCGTGACGCTTGCCCTGGGGGTTGGTTTCACGGTGACTCAATATTCTGGATGGACGTCTTTGGCCCAAATCGGCAGCGGCTTTGGGACCGAAACGAATGAGGATGGGCTCGCTGCTTATTCCTGGAACAGAATTAACGAATTAATTGAAAGCGAAGCCGTGTATGGCGAAGATTACGATGTCCGAATTAACGGTACGCCAATCCTTTTCAACGCTGAAACAGGAGCGTTTTACGCGCCAAACGACCCTTTAATGGTTCGTCCTATCACTTCCGATGTGGTTCATCGCACGAATTCCAGTGCATCTTACATCTGGGCCTTAATCTTGATTCACATCTTTCATTTGGTATTGGGAATCGCCTATATATGTGTCAACTTGTTTCGTGTCTCAAAGGGGACGATCAACCCTGAGGACACTGTTCGGCTTAAGGTTTTGAGTATCTTCTGGCATTTCTTAGGAGGACTTTGGTTGGTGTTATTTCTTCTGTTATTCATCAAATAATTAATTCGAAAAACAGCATCCATTTAAGCTAGAATCATTCTTGATAAGCCGCCTATATACTCTAATTAAAAAAAGGGCACTCATTCGGGTATGATTTATTAAATTTGCGCAACAAATTCGCAATCCACTTGCAGCATGTCAGGACATTCAAACGATAACATATCTTCAGAAGAATTATGGGGAGGAGGAAGGTCACCTTATGGCATCTCCTATGGGAAGATGTATATGTGGTTCTTCTTGGTATCCGATGCATTAACATTTAGTGGATTATTAACAGCATACGGGTTTTCTAGGGCTGCGAGTCAGGACCCTTGGCCTATTGGAGAGCAAGTTTTCAGAGCGCTACCAGGTTTAGAAGGTCAATACCCACTCGTCTACGTCGCGTTAATGACATTTATCCTGATCGTCTCTTCTGTGACCATGGTACTTGCTGTAGAAGCGGGTCACAGA
>JAQCID010000227.1 GCA_027618855.1 Bacteroidota bacterium
CCGAACAGTATATATAGGTGTCGGTTCAAATTTGGGCAATCGAGAGGATGAAATCCAAGCAGGGATTCACGCTTTAGAGATTGAGCTTGTAGAACGAAAAGCCATTAAATCGCTCACCACTTCATCCATATATGAAACAGAAGCGTGGGGAATGCCTCCTGAGACACCCCTGTTTCTCAATCAAGTCATCGCACTGGAAACCGACATGGATGTTCAGCTTCTGTTGAAGGTTCTCCTGAACATCGAAAATGATTTGGGCCGAACAAGACTCGGAGAGGGATATTCAAATCGAACGATTGACCTTGACATCTTGTTAGATCGTGATCTGATCTTGAAAACGAAGGAACTCATTCTTCCTCATCCGAAAATCGTGGAGCGTAGATTCGTATTACAACCGTTATCTGACTTAGATTCGGAAATGACAATTCCAGGCTACAATTGTACAGTCGGGGAAGCATTAAAAATTTGTCCTCAAAAACCAGAAGTAAGAATATGGGCCCATACGCATACATCGCGATAAGGAAATATAGGTGCTGGAAAAACCACGTTCAGCAAACTGATGGCCGAAAGGACGGGCAGCAAGCTTATTCTCGAAAGGTTTGCAGAAAATCCTTTCTTGGAAAGGTTCTACGATGACCCCGAAAGTCACGGTTTTTCTGTCGAGCTTGCGTTCGTCGCAGATCGGTTTAAGCAACTGGGCGAAGTTCTGGGCAGCCGCAACCTGTTCCGCCAAAATGTCATCGCTGATTACAATTTTGCAAAATCTCTTATTTTTGCCAAGGCGAATCTCCCGAACAATGAGTTCACGCTTTTTAAGACGATGTTCCGCCTCATGGAAGCCCAAATCCCTTCCCCAGAAGTGGTTGCCATTCTGAATCCTGGGATAGAGAAGGTGAAAACACAGATTAAAGAACGTGGGCGTAGCTACGAACAAGACCTTCCGGAGGGATACCTCGAAAAAATCGACAAGGGATATCTCTCCTATTACAAACACCACAGAGGTTCAAGAATCCTTCTCATAGACACCTCGGAGCTGGATTTCGTGGCGAATCTTGAAGATTACGAAAAGATCTTGAACTGCATCACTACCCCTCGCAAGCCTGGAGTGTACGAGATCAAGCCTTGATGAGAAAAAACCGAAGAACACATGCGTAGAAAAGATTTTTTAAAATTGGGTGCCCTCTCTGGTGGAGGGGTCTTTTCAGGAGCATCGTTTGGAGGTACTGGAAAGAAACGTGTTTCCGAGGCGTCCATCGGTGAAACCATTTCCAATGCAGGCCTTGAAGGAAGCATGTTCGACTACGCCGATGCGCCTATCGAGAAAGTCAGGGTGGCGATGGTCGGTTTGGGGAATCGGGGGAGCACATTGACAGAGATGTTAAGCTGGCTCGTCAGGAATGGTCACGCAGAAATCGTTTCTATTTGTGATGTTCAACCTGCGTTTTTAGATCGCGCCGAAGCGAGTATTGCAAAATTCCAGCGTTCTGTTCCTAGGCGAATCGATGGCAGCTCAGACGAAAACGAATGGAAAAAGGCCTGCAACCCTGAGGAAGCTGACTTGCTTCTTGTGGCGACGCCTTGGAGATGGCATGCCCCGATGGCGATGTATGCGATGGAGCAAGGTTTGCATGTCGCCACCGAAGTCCCCATTGCATATACCGTAGACCAAAACTTAGAACTTCTCAAGACCGCAGAAAGAACGAAGAGGCATTGCATTATGCTCGAAAACTGCTGTTACAATGGCGAGGAGTTGTTTGTTTTAAACATGGTGAAAGAGGGCGCTTTCGGTGAACTTACCCATGCGGAATGTGCGTACATACACGATCTGAGACAGCTGCTTATTGACGAGGATTACTACCACAACCGTTGGCGTTTGCAACACCATCTCGAGAGAGACGGAAACCTATATACCACCCATGGGCTCGGTCCTGTGTGCATGTACATGGACATCCTCAGAGGAGACAATTTGAGCCACCTGGTGTCAATGAGTTCGAATGAGGCGGCGCTGTCAAAAGCCCTCAGAGAATCTGACGACACCTATTTAAATTCCATCGCGGACAACGTAAAATGTGGGGACGTCAATACGACCCTCATCAAAACCGAGAAAGGAAAAAGCATCATGCTTCAATTTGATGTGCATACGGGACGTCCTTACAACAGATTAAACAAACTCTGCGGATCGGGCGCCACTCACTATGGCTACCCTTCGAGATTGTACAAAGACCATGGCCCTACTTGGGATTGGCACAGATGGCAAGATGAAGAGGGGTACAAAGAAGCTCAGGAACAATTCGCGCATCCCATGTGGAGTAAACTTCAAGCTCAGATTTCAGAAAACGAACAGGGACATGGAGGGATGGACTTCGTGATGATCTACAGGCTGATTCGATCACTGAACAAAGGCGTTTCTCTCGACTTGAATGTGTATGACGGCGTGCTTTGGTCTCTCGTAGGGGCCTTAAGCGAAGAAAGTGTCGCTCGAGGCAACGAAAAAGTCATTATTCCAGACATTACAAATGGCGCGTGGAAAACGCCAAGGGTACATCCCGTCTTCAGGGAGTTTTAACCGATCAGCTCAGCCATCTTCGAACCGATATGCGCTGGGCTATCCACCACGTGGATGCCACATTCTCTCATGACGCGCTTCTTTGCTTCTGCGGTCTCATCCTCGCCTGAAACGATCGCTCCAGCGTGACCCATCGTACGTCCTTTCGGAGCGGTAACGCCTGCAATGAATCCGACAACTGGCTTCGTTCCGTGCTCTTTAATCCAACGGGCGGCGTTCACTTCGAGGTCCCCCCCGATCTCGCCTATCATCACAATGCCTTTCGTCTCATCG
>JAQCID010000228.1 GCA_027618855.1 Bacteroidota bacterium
CGCATACGCGACAATGGCACCACGGAAATATCTGCTGGAGCCCGGAACGGAGCTAATCGCCTTCGCGATTGCTCCGCCCGTTAAACTCTCAGCAGTTCCTATCGTTAAAGAGGTCAGTATAAAGCTATTCAACTGCAAGACGTACAACTGTATTTACATCTCCTTGTGAGATCTCTACGAGATAAATACCTGAAGAAAGGTCGGAAACATTTACGTTCTCTACCATAGAGGTCGTGTTCCATTGACGAATCGTGCGGCCGTTAAAATCAACGATTCTCACGGAATGTGTGCCAGGGCGATCAATGACAATATCGAGAGATGAAGAAGCTGGGTTAGGGTATATCATGACTTCTCCATCTTCAAATGGTTCAGAAACGCCTACCCAGTCATTAAATTCGATGTCAGAACAGTCTCCCAAGTCGGCAACTGCAACTCTAAGATGAACAATGTCATTTAAATCTACGGGATCAAGGTCGCCACGTACATGAAGACCTGGCTCGAAGTCTCTTTGGTAAATGATTTCAAGGTGGTCAACTACGTCTGGCGCCAAAGAGCCGAAAACTGATTCATACCCATCAAAATCAAGGTCAGGAGTTAAATCACATGCATCTTCAGTATTCCAAGTTGAACCATTGTCCATTGAATTCACCAGATACAAATGACGGTAGTTCTGAGACCCTGTAGTGTAGTCCTCTCGTATTGCAGAGTAGGTTACAAACAAATCACCTGCTTCATTGGATCCCATACTTGGAATTCCAGCAAGGTTGACAAAATACGCTGCGATATCATCTTCAAGATCAAGAGTACCACTTTCATCGATATCATATGCGTATGCAATTGTCAAAGAGCTATCGATGCCATAACTCTGATTCCAGTACTCGAGCCCATTTGTTCCAGGGAAGAAGCTGAAGTTATCGTCAACGGTATCTGCATCCATGTAATACATTCCACCGAAAACAACATGGACCAACCCGTTTTGGTCTACATGCACATCCCCAGCTCCATCTGAATTGAGATACTCTTGGAATATTCCATCGCCATCAAAGTCCTCACCTTCATCCACTGGAAGTCCCATGTCAATCACATAATTATCTACTGGGAAATCAATAACAGGTGTGTACTCCCAGTTGTCTCCATTGTCCTCAGAGATCATCACGAATGTATCCATGAGGTCATTGAATACCGTAAAGGCAACGACTCCGTCACGCCCGTGTATTGCGTAAGTATCTCCACTGAAACCGACAAAATTCGTGGTGTCTAAAGCAGGGAATGTTGACTGCTCCCAGGTAACCCCAGCGTCCAGTGAACGGTAATACATAAGAGCGCCATCTTGCCCTTCATACAACACTCCTCCATTCGCTACAGGTGTCGAAACACCAATCACATGAATCGTGTTTCCGTCAGGACCGCTTGTCGCGACTCTAGGCCAAAGAACGCCAGATGGACCCTCCATAGGAATGCTCATTTCACTCCAAGCATCACCACTTCCTGCTGCTCTTGAAGTCATTAGAAAAGGAGTGTCAATACCCGGGTGAGTTATACTTAACTCCAATCCAGAACCCGTGTGAGCGATAGAAGGCCAGCCACATCGTACACTTTCTATTCTTTCGTAAGGTTGTTCTTCCCATACTTCTCCATCAAAGAAATTATATCCAGTCCCTCGATCCGGAAAAGAGCCCGTTTCGAGACTCATGTTCCAACCTGCACTAACCGCACTCCCAGACCCTACGAGTCTATCGTCAATCGCAGCATTTGATTGAAGATCGTATTGTGTTAATCCTATAATTTGTCTTTGCACAACCAAAGCACGCGTTTGAATGTTTTCAAGTTGTCCAATCTTACCTTCTTGAGAGAAAGGCATCTGCGGGACCTCCGTAAATCCATCCATTGCTTTTGTAGGCATAGGTTTTGAAACCCTTGCTTCAACAGCCACTTGAGGAATCTCACTTAGCGAAAAAGAAGGAGATGTTGTCGATTCTTGCGCTTGAAAAGGTGCGTAAACTGCCACCGATAAAAGGGAAAATATAGAAAAACGTAGTATTGATTTTTTCATAGAATTGAAATTAGAGTTGATTTACACTTGGCAAACTAATACATTCTATCACTACACCGAAATTTTAGACGATGAATTCCTGTGTTGTTATCCTTTCAGAGTCGCTATAATTGTCTCTCTGCCTGTCACTTTCTCATCAATTCCTATATGAATATCTGCATCCAAGGGCAGGTATACATCAATCCTAGAACCGAATTTAATGAAGCCCACTTCCTCCCCTTTACCAAGGGTTTGGCCTGGTTTGATGTAATATCGTATCCTTCGCGCGACTGCACCAGCGATCTGGCGAAACAACACTTCTCCTTGTGCGCTCTCAACAACAAAAGTCGTTCGTTCATTCTCTGTACTGCTCTTTGGATGCCAAGCCACCAAGTATTTTCCAGCATGATATTTTGCGTATTTCACGATTCCAGCCATCGGTGTCCACTGACAATGAACGTTTAAGGGACTCATGAAAATGCTGACTTGAATTCTCTCGTCCTTAAAATACTCGGGTTCAGTCACCTTCTCAATCACCACTACTTTGCCATCACTTGGTGCAATCACATCTCCGACACCTCCAGTTGGAAGCCTTTTGGGAATTCGGAAAAATTGAGCGAATAAAATGAATACGACAGACGCACAAAACCAGACAATCCACAAAGCCAAATCCGGCACATCGAGCGCGTATAACACCGTGGAAATAATCGCTGAAACCAGCAGCACCAAACCCAATGGAATAAAACCTTCTCTATGTATTGTCATGAAATAAATATTCTTATTATGAGTACTACAGG
>JAQCID010000229.1 GCA_027618855.1 Bacteroidota bacterium
TGAAAGAGTTGAGTGCAAAGCAAAATGATGACGCTGTTCACCCTGTAGAGCAATTGCTTATCGGGTTATATGGTTGGTTGATGTTAAGAATGAAAAAACAAGTTATTTCCCCTGAATCTGAATCCGGATTTGTGTCTTTTAGAAACTGGGCAAATGCATTGGCAAGGGGGCATATTAAAGTGTATTACGAAGCATAAACAACAATACTATCCTTGTTTTGTTGTTAAAAACTCAAGGGAGTCTATGTGTTAATAGGCCTTCGTTTGGCGATTTTGCAGTATGCTACCTACTACACCTCTTCACAATATTCAGCTATGGAAAGCTGAGGTGATAGACCCCTCATCTGAAGAAGGGCTGATACGTTTTGCAACATTAAAATCAAAAGGACTGATTCATTCGGAGATTGATACTTTAGAAAGTCAGGTGGTAGAATTGGCCATCATTCGAAATCCATCTCTTAAAGACAACCCCTTAGGTCTTACAAAGGCGATAAGCTCAATCATTGGCAATAAGAACTGGGATACATATGGCAGATGGGTTTTGTTCCCATGGAACGGTTGTGCTGTAAGATTGCTGCCACCTGCGTCGTTTGTCGAAGTAAGAACAAATCGCAACCGAGATAGAATCACAACACAAGAGCAGGAGCTTTTGAGTGAAAAAACAGTGGGGATTGTCGGACTTTCTGTAGGTCACTCTGCAGCGGTAACAATCGCAATGGAAAGATCTGCCGGGACAATTAGAATTGCCGACTTTGATGATCTTGAACTTTCAAATTTGAATCGGATTAGAGCTGGAGTTTTTGAATTGGGTCTTCCCAAATGGCTTATTGCAGCGCGTACAATTGCAGAAACAGATCCATATATAAACGTGGAGGTTTTCCCCGATGGCGTACAAGAGGAAAATATTGACAGCTTTATGAATCAATGCGACGTTGTCATTGATTCATGTGATGGACTTGCTGCAAAGGCGATGATTCGAATGGAAGCATTGGAAAGGAAAATCCCTGTCATCATGGATACAAGCGACAGAGGGATGCTTGATATTGAGAGATATGACATTCTGGATTTTACAGATGGTTTTCTTCATGGTCGGATAGATTCTGAAATGATGACGTCACTGAGAAAAAGATCTCACTGGGATACAGAAACATTAAATTTATTCATTGACTTCTCAACTGCTTCTGAGAGAGGCCAAATGAGTTTGGCGAAGATGGGTACTGAACTTGTGGGTTGGCCCCAATTATATTCTGATGTCGCTTCAGGCAGTGCTTTTGCAGCTGAGGCTGCGCGCAGATTGCTGCTTGGAGAAGATATACCAGATTCACGATTATACCTTGAAATAGATGAGCAGCTCTCTGTCAAGAACTAGCGCCGAAAAGCTAAGACGCGCGAAAAGTGTCAAAGAAGTACACTTGCGGGTGCTTAGGTCTTCTGAAGACCTTGCGCTTTCACACAAAATGGTGGAAGGGCATAAGCGGGTTTTAAAAGCCTACGGCATCAATAAAATATCGTCTTTTAATTCTGATTGGATCGGTAGAGATGATGTCATTCTCATCGCTGCGATGTCTGCGGATGGGGAGCGTGTGCTTGCAGGTACGAGATTGCAATCAGGCCCTGAACCCGAAGGTTTCCCTCTCTATAAAGCAGTAGGGGAGATGGATGCAAATATTTCGCCTTGGTTGAAGTCCATTATTCCAGAAGGAACCATTGAGCTAAATGGCATGTGGAATTCAATTGAATTGGCAGGGATGGGATTGGGTGTTGAGTGGATGGTTCAGTCTGCGATGGCTTCTATGTCGATGTTGGATTTAAGAAATCTTCTTGCGCTGACATCTCCTGTTACAAGAAAAATGAGAGACAGGATGGGGTGGAAGATTCATGATGAGTTTGGCGATGAAGGGTATTTTAAATATCCTACTGAAAAATTAAGAGCGAGCATAGAGCATTTTATTTTCCCTGACGATCTCCCCAAATCTGTTCCAGAGGTCAAAGTATTTATGGAAGGTATTTGGGAAGCTCCTATCGGACAAGTGATGCATTTTGAAGGTCCCAAAGGGAAACTTAAGGTCATTTTTAACTTTTCGATATGACAAATAGAAATGTCATTTCTAGGCTTTCGTGTTTATTATTTGTCGTTTCGCTCTTTTCTTTTCAGGCGTCTTCTTTTGCCCAAAAGTATCTCGGTGCTCGCCTCGATATTTTATCTCCAACGGAGAGCAATGCAGATGTACAATCTCCAATTGATTTGCTTCATGAGACCTGGGTTAGATCGGACTTGGATGTGCCAAACCTTGGGAATTCAAGCAATTGGGTGTGGGCACGGTTGGATTTAGATCCTGTGATAGATGCTGGACTAAGTGTGGAAATTGCTTACGCTACGATTGATTCATTGCAAGTCTTTATGGTATGTGATGGTGTTGTGAAATCAAAGAGTTCTGCAGGCGCGACTATTCCTAGATCTTTTCGTGAGCAACAATTGGGGAATTATCCATCCTTTCCTATACCTGTTGAGGACTGTATGAAACTCACATGCTATATACGCGCTTGGAGTGGAAAGCAGATTTTATTGCCTGTGCGTGTTGAGGGTTCACGGAAACTTTTGACAGATGGTCATTATCGAGATGTGTTCTTCGCGATCTATTTCGGTGTCGTTATTTCCCTTCTTATTTATAATTTATTTCTTTATTTCAGTGTAAAGGACAACAATTATTTACAGTATGTCTTGTTTATTATCGCTGTAGGGGGTACCCAGCTAGTACTCAATGGATATGATCGGGTTTTTGAATTGATTTCTTCTCCTTGGTTAGCACTTAGAATAACGCATATT
>JAQCID010000230.1 GCA_027618855.1 Bacteroidota bacterium
TTGTACCGACTCCATACGCCCTGTTGCTGGCCTCGTTAATGACCAAGTTGTGGCCATTTCCCCATCCAGAGTAATGCGCATCTTCTGAGAATGTCACAGGGGGATTGACTACATTTCGAAGTTTTGTTAAGTCAAAAATCTGCATCCCGTGACCGCTCGCTTCAGAAACGACGTAAGCGTAGTTTCCATCCACCTTAATATCTCTCCATGAAGAATTCGCGCCAGATGCAGGTAGATTCCCCAGATAAAGAGGATTTACAGGATCTGAAATATCCACAAAAGCGGTTCCGGAGGTTCTTCCGAGCAACACGTATTCAGTACCGTAATCAGGGTCAGTCCATCCCCAGACATCATTCATAGATCCACCACCCAGTGCAGACCCCGCTGTAAAGGACAGGAAATCCACGTTTGAACATGGGTAGCCTGCGGCCATTCCGTTCACGCAAGGAGTTTGGGCTGAAAGAGAAGAGAATGCGAGAGTAAGCGTCGCGAAAAGAAAAGAAAATAGTTTCATCACTGTAGTTTTGAGAGCAGATTTAGCCACTTGAAAGACGCAATAAAATTAAATGCGTTGCGTCGGAATGCAAATTAACATACGTCACCGAATGCGGCGAGAATCTCTAAAATGTCTGCAACCCCTACAATCCCATCCATGTTAAGGTCGTATAGACAACCTGTAGCACACCCAAATTCGCTTAGGACAGCGAGGAGGTCGCTGACTGTGACCGAGCCGTCATTGTCAACATCTTCAGGACATCCAACCACGACTGAGGCTTCAATATAGATCACTTGAGTGTAAAAGGCAGCGTTGCCACAGTCGTCCTGAGCGGTGAACGTTCGGTGCACTTCATACGCCTCTGGGCAAGGTCCACCCACGAGCACTACGTTAATTGTAATATTTACCTGTGTACAGTTGTCAGATGCAGCAGCACTTCCTAAATCAGTCAATTCGCTATCGCATGTTGTTGTGATATCCGAAGGAACAGCGGTAAATATTGGAGGAGTGCTATCTGTAAAAGAAATTGTCTGAGTGAATGTACTGATGTTTCCACAGCCATCGATTGCTGAGTAAGTGCGTGTTACATTCCCCCCGGTGCATCCCAGTCCAGTATCAACGTCAGTGAAACTTAAGGTGACAGGCGTGCACGGGTCAGATGGACTTGCGGTGATTTCATTAAAAGCGTTGAGATCATCACAAGCGACACTCACGAGACTCGGTGTGCCTGAAAAATCTGGACCCTGGGTATCAGATGTCCCGGCCTCCCAAAGCCATGCGTTGTATACCAGCTCTGGGTAGTCAATGTATGGGTTTCGATTTCCTTGTTGGGACTCAATCTTGTCATTGCGCGAAATTTCAGTGGCGTCTGCTGGGTCATTGAGATGCCATTGATATAGAGTGGCAGTAGGACCCATTTCTGAGATCGCTCCTGCCGCTCCTGGATACATCGTATAGAAGTAGAAAGCCGCACGAGCAACGTCGCCTTTGCGATTTTCTCTAGGCTCCCAATCCCCTCCAGAGCTTTCAGACCAAACCTCATGGTTGCTTGGGACACTTCCCTGTGAGGTATATGTATTGTTTACAGTTCCATACCACTGGGCTTGACCATCGGTCACCTCATTGTATGGCTTGTTACTTCTCGCGCTATTTGCAGACCCGTGACAAGGCTTAAGGATATGAATGTCAGACTTCATAGGTTCTGATGATCCGAAAAAACTCTGAGGGACCAAATGCTCTGTGTTAATCGGGTCTGGGAATGTTACATATCCTCCAGATTGTGTAAACCCGGTGTAAACGCACTCAATTTGGCCTGCATCAATGTCAACATAACCATACATCTGTCTCCTCGCCTCATTGTATCCGAGGCTATTGTGGTATCCATTAAACCAATTGGTTTGCAACCAGCTTTGAAGATCAGAAAGGTGAATATCTGTGGGAGGTGCTGCTTGACTCCACGCGAAACCACATGGAACAGCTAAAAGAGCAACTAAAAGTGCAAAGGGGGGTAAGAGTCGTCTAATCATAAAAGTATACATAATCTATTAATATAGTAAAATAGAAGGGCAATATCCTAACGAAATTGTAAAGAAATGGGTTGCTCCCAAAACGTTCTTAAAAGCAAATTGTTCCCCACTCCATTAAGAAGATAAGTAGATCCTCAGTGCCTATCGTGCCGTCAAGGTTGAAATCTCCCGGACAGTTGTCGTTGCAAACTTCAGCAAACAAACAGGTTCCATCATCAAGATTTGCCGTTGAATCGAAGTTTAAGGCTTCGTTATAGGTACACCCCATGAAGGCCGCCGTTTGACACATTGAACCATCTGAAACCGCATAAGGGTTGAATTCTGTAAACTCAGGGTTTGTGCAACCTGGGCAGTTTTCCACGCTGTTAAAACACACAACGTCAATGGACATTGGGTTATTGATGAATATCGATCTTTCGCTGAACTCCGGGACAGAATTGTCATCCATATATTGATAAAGAAATTCTCCTTCAGAGGCTTGAATTTCAAACTTATAAACGCCGAAACTTACATGCTCCCCTGGGATCACTCCCAGTTCTGTTACAAGAGAGGCTGCACCGCCATGTGTGAACATATCCACCCTAAGCACGATGAGAAATAGACATGATCCATCGTCAACGGTGGCTGCTGGATTGAAGTTTAAAGCTTCTGAATTGTTACAAGCGGGAATGAAAATAAAATCTGACCCATCACAGTTTTGGTCCACTCCGTCGTTCGGGATTTCTGGGGCCCCGAGGTAAATAGAAGCGTCAGTATCGTCGCAATCCCCTTCAGAATCTAACATTCCATCCCCATC
>JAQCID010000231.1 GCA_027618855.1 Bacteroidota bacterium
TGTGCTCTTTTCCAGCAAAACCCATCTCTTTCCATTTGCCCTGCATTTCTATCACCTGTTTGGTGATCACTTGCCAGGCCTTAGCGCTGTCTTCAACCTCTTCAGTGAGTAAGCTCCGTAGATTTTCGATGACAGCGTCTTTGGCCACCTTGTGTTCCTCAAAGCCTTCACGAATTTTATCGTAATGCGCCTTCACTTCATCAAAGACGGGTCGCGTGATGCTGAAAAACGTATCTGCCATCTCTTGATAGCTTTCTCTCGGTGAAGGACCTACATCAAGCCACTGTTTTTGCAGGTCACGTGCAGCCTTTTCTCTCTCTTTTAGACTTTCAATGGCCGCCAACTCTTTGGCTTTTTCTGTAAGATCTACCTTCTTCTTATTATTTATCTGTAAATCGTGGTCTTGAAGTTGCTTGTAAATGTTGATGTTGTAGAAAAACTCATCCCTTAGGCGATGATACTCATCATGCACTTCTTTGTACTTGTCACCAGGTACATCACCAATCTTTTCCCACTTCTCTCTTACTTCATTGAAAGAACTGAACGCTTTCCCAATATTCTCCTCCTCTTGTATGATGTTTCGCAGTTCCGCGAGTAACCCATCCTTTATGGTGAAATTCGCTCTCTGTTCTTCACCTATTTGGGCCTTCCAAGCTTTCTCTCTCTCTTTATACTTCTTTGAAAGTTCCTCAATCACAGCTTCATCTTCAGAAGGCTTGTAAAGGAATGAATCATCAATTTCGTGCTCCTCTTTTTCCCAGGCATCACGTTGACGCCTTACCTCATCTTGAGTGAGGGCATGGAAGGATTGTATGGCACTGCGCACATCTTTTCGGATGGCTTCCAGATCCTCGTTGCCGAGTAAATCCTGGATACGTTGCAAAAGTTCAGACCGCATAACGGATATAAAATGGGTGTTATTAGTTTTGCAAATATCGTAAATCTCAACCACCTTGCGCTTTAATATTCATTCTATATCGTCGAATAAAACAGTTGAGCATTGAATTGGAAGGAAAAAATAAGACGTTGGTGTGCCCGTTCTGAACGTTCACGAGGGGAGGTGTTGAAGCGTTTGTCAGAGCTTGATGTCCCCTCATATGAAGCCGAAAAATACCTATCTTTACTTGAATCTACTGACTTTGTTAACCAAACTCGCTTCATGAGTGCCTTTACGCACGATCATTTTGTACTTAAGAATTGGGGCCCATTAAAAATAAAGGATGGGTTGTTTTTAAAGGGGTGTTCTTCGGGTGAAATTTCTTCAACTTTAATGCCATTTACACCTGAAATCATCAAAGAAAAGCTTGCTGAAGTCATTTCAATTCGTAAAAAAACGGAGCCTTTCGAACTTCAGACGAATAAACCGCGTTTAATCAGATATCTACAATCAAGAGGATTCCCTTTAGAACTCATCATAGAGGTCTTAGACTCCTCATCTTAAGTTAGCTACTTTTGTGACATGCTTACTATTGATTCTATCGAAGCACTTTCTACTCGTGTCGATGCCCTTAAGGGTTACTTAAACATCGAACAAAAGAGAATTGAAGTTATGGATGATGAGAAGCAAACTCAAGATCCTGACTTTTGGAATGACTCCAAGAAAGCTGAACAGGTGATGAAACAGATCCGTTCCAAGAAATCCTGGGTGATCAAATTTGACGATTGTGCTTCCGTGGTTGAGGATTTGTTTATTCTTTTTGAGTTCATGAAAGCAGGTGAAGAAGATCCTGCAGAAGTAGACGCTGCTTACAAATCGTCTTTGGCGGTGATCGAGGACCTCGAATTTCAAAACATTCTTTCGGCGGAAGAAGATTCACTCAATGCCGTGATGCAGATTACTTCAGGTGCTGGAGGAACTGAATCTTGCGATTGGGCATCAATGCTGATGAGAATGTACAGGATGTACGGCGACAAGTCAGGATTTAAGGTCCGTGAACTTCAACTACAAGAGGGCGACCCTGCTGGAATTAAGCAAGTGACCTTAGAATTCGAAGGTGAGTTCGCGTATGGAATGCTTAAAGGAGAAAATGGGGTTCACCGTCTCGTACGGATTTCACCCTTCGATTCCCAAGCGCGTCGCCACACTTCTTTTGCTTCAGTTTACGTGTACCCACTCGTAGATGATTCTATAGAAATCACGATTAACCCTGCGGATATTACGTGGGATACTTTCCGCTCGGGTGGTGCTGGAGGCCAAAACGTAAACAAGGTCGAAACAGGCGTCAGAGTACGCCACGCCCCTACCGGAATCGTTATAGAAAATACAGAAACCAGATCTCAACTTGGCAACAGAGAGAAGGCGCTGCAGCTTCTGAAATCTCAACTCTTTGAACTCGAACGATCCCGTCTCAACGAAGCGCGCGACGAAATTGAAGCGGGGAAAATGAAAATAGAGTGGGGCTCACAAATTCGTTCTTACGTCATGCAGCCATATAAAATGGTGAAAGACGTTCGCACAGGTTTTGAAACTTCCAATGTAGATGCCATGATGAATGGAGAAATTGACGGATTCCTCAAGGCTTACCTTATGGAGGCTGGCGCATCATCGAACACCGATAAAGTATAACAGTATTTCCCACTAAATAAACTTCACTACTATAAACATCATGTCAGATTTCCGCATTGAAAAAGACACTCTCGGAGAAGTAAAAGTACCTTCTCACGTACTTTGGGGCGCACAAACAGAACGTTCACGTAACAACTTCCGCATAGGCCCTTCCTCTTCTATGCCGCTCGAGATCGTGTATGCTTTCGCCCATCT
>JAQCID010000232.1 GCA_027618855.1 Bacteroidota bacterium
TAGGCACCCAGTGATACTTTACATTCTCTTCCCTAACATGTCCCACATGAGCGTCATTGCTTTCGGGATTTGTCTCATTCTCAAGGGCTGATTTTTCTCTTTGAGCCAATGTGTCTGGGTGATTTGGATTTCCTTTCATCCACCATTCTGGCAAGTCTTCGTGCGCAGCTTCCGAAATTTCAAATTTGTATACTGGGTTTTTTGGTCCACTGTTTCGGTAGTAAAAGGCGAGTATGGCACCTGATATGGCACCGGCCAAATGACCTTCCCAACTGACACCTTCCTTGATCGGGAGCATGAGCCAAATCATACCGCCGTAAAGGAATACCACGACAAGTGTGATGCGTAAGAGCAGCAGGTTCTTGCGGACGAGTCCACTTACGAACAGGAAGGATGCGAGTCCATATACAAGTCCACTTGCGCCTATGTGATTTGATGACGCTCCCCCAATGAGCCAAAGCAAGATACCGCTTGTCAAGAACATGATCGACCAAACACGTATGGCGAGAGATCGATAAAAATAGAACAGCAATCCATTGAGCACGAAAAAGGATGCGGTGTTATTCCAAATATGTGAAAGCCCTCCATGAAGGAAGGGATACGTGAAGATGCCTTTCAGTCCTTTTAGCTCTCTTGGTCGATTTCCATATTGGTTCAGGTTGAGGTCAAAAGCGTAGTCGATTAAGAAGACTCCCCAAATCGCAATGAGGAAAAGCATTGTAAACCATAGCGCAAAGTGTAATCTTTGCTTGTCAGTGATGGATGTTTTACGCGGAGTAGATTTCATTACGGCTAAGTTACCAATCAACACCTTGAATATGATAAGTGATTTTTTTAAGTCAAAAGTCCTAGAATTGTGGGCTTAGATTTGAAGACATCACTACCTGAACCAATTGAACTCCGAATGAGCGTTTCTGAAATACATGCATTAATACAGCTCCTAGACGATCCCGATGAAGGAGTATACCGTCATGTGCGGGAGGAGTTGTTGTCAAAAGGGACTGGGATTCTTCCAGCCGTATTAGCACATAGAGCTGACATGTCACATTGCGCAGTTCACGAGAGTCGTCTCAATGAACTGGTAGATGGTTTGCATGGGGGGTATGTGAAAAATGGATTACACGATTGGTTTAAGCAGGGTGCACAGAATATCATTGAAGGTGCAGTTTGGATTCATAAAGCCGCAGATCCACTGATTGATATTGAAGTCGTGAAGGCGCAATATGAAAAGTTAAAAAGAGACATTTGGCTTGAATTAAATGAAGAATTAACAGCTTTAGAGCAAGTTCGGATTTTAAATCACGTTTTATTTAGTGCTGAAGGCTTCACAAACGCGAAGTCAGGACATCCCGATCCCCAAGATGCTTTAATAGGGGATGTGATGAATCTCAAGAGTGGCAATCCTTTGGGTCTCGGAATTCTTTACCTTGCGATTGCAAGAGATTTGAATTTGCCGATTCATGGCGTCAATCTCCCGAATCATTTCATTCTTTGCTATTGCGATGAACATCATGTTCACAACGGAGCGAAACACACTGAGGACAACCAGGTTCCAGGAGGAATCCTTTTTTACATCAACCCCTTTAGTGAGGGGACAGTCATTCACCCAAAGGATGTAAGCGAGTTTCTAAGTCACTTGGATCTGCCTGTAGATGAAAGACATTGTGGCCCATGTGCACCCATAGATATTATTCGCAGATTGATCGGGAATGTCGCGTATGCGTATGAACGGAACGGTTCTGTTTCTCAAGCGGAAAACATGAGGGAATTGCTGCTGTTCGTGGAGTCTGATACCAAACACAATGTGGAGTCAGAGGGTGGTTTCGAAGAAGAAGGAGAGCTTTAAGGATGTGGAAGGAACAAGACGATAAGCTTGTAAGAGAATATCATTTCCGAAACTTTGTCGATGCATTTTCTTTCCTGTCACATGTTGCTGAATTGGCAGAAATTCACGGGCATCATCCAACGATAGTCAATACATACAGCTACGTGAGATTGGAGTTGAATACGCACGACGCAGGTGGGGTGGTGACAGAAAAGGACAGATCGCTCTCTGTAGACATCGATAAAATCAACATTACAGAACATTAGCGCACAAAAAAAAAAGGGACGCCCAAATGGCATCCCTTTTTTTGAGTTCGAGAATGAATTACTTGACCGGGGTAGCTGCAGGAGCTGCAGGAGTAACATCAGCAGTGATTGTAAGGATCGTTTGGGCTGGGTCTGTGTTCGCCGTCACTGTCACTTTCTTCGTTTGCTGGTTCTTCTTTCCCTTAGAATTAAATTTCACTTCAATTTCACCAGTAGCACCTGGTGCGATAGGCTCCTTCGGGCACTGTGGTACAGTACATCCACAAGATCCTTTGCAGTTTTCAAGAATGAGTGGTTCAGCACCTGTATTTGTGAATTCAAAATAGTACGTCACCGCATCTCCCTCATCCATCACTCCGAAGTCATGTGCATACTCGTTAAATGAGATGCCGGTCAATGGACCTGCAGGGACTTCAGCGGCATCCTTTGCAGGGTCGAATTTTTCTGGTTTTGCATTTACTGGAGGGTCAACAGCTTCTGTTTTGCCATCTTGACTTTGAATAGGTTTTGAGTTCGATGACTCTTCTGCTCCACAAGAGAATAGGATGCAAGAAGCAAAAATGGAAACGGCTAATGTTAGCTTTGACATATTGTGTTGATTAAATATTATGTTATTGTTTATAAATGCAAAATTAAGAAGTAATGTTGCTATAATTATAATGTATTT
>JAQCID010000233.1 GCA_027618855.1 Bacteroidota bacterium
TTTTAAAGAAAACGGAAGAACTTTCCGGACTGGGAATAAAAGACATCATACTGGACCCTGGGTTTGGATTCGGGAAACGGACCACGGACAATTACGCGCTGCTTGCAAACCTTGAGTCATTCACTGAGTTTGGGATGCCTATCCTTGTGGGGACCAGCCGTAAATCTATGATTTGCAACGTTCTAAATGTTGCACCCTCGGAGGCTTTAAACGGCACAACAGTAACGCATACATGGGCCTTAGAAAGAGGAGCCTCCTTCCTTCGATGTCACGATGTGAAGGAAGCGTGTCAAGTTGTAGAACTTCATCGCCATCTTTGCAACAGCAAAATGAATCAAAAGTGAACTTTCTACTCGAATCTTGGGAAGCTGTATTTCCACTCATACAGCTTGGAGCACGGATACTAGATTTCCTTCTTGTAGGGATCATCGTACTTTGGCTTTACAGACTCACAAAGGGTACTTCAGCAATCCCCGTTTTCATGGGGCTTCTTGCGATATACCTCATCTGGAAAGTGGTCTCAGGGGCTGGAATGCCGATACTTGCCGAGTTGCTTGGTCAATTCATCGGGGTCGGAATTATTGCGATCATCATCGTCTTCCAAGAGGAAATCCGACAATTCTTATTTTCAATCGGTGACAGAGCAAATATTGACAAGCCCAAACTCTGGCTTGAAAAGCTTCTCAATCTTCGACACACAGAACGTTCTCCTCTCCGTATAGATGAGATCACGAAAGCCATCAAAAAACTCTCTGTTCGAAAAGAAGGAGCGCTCATCATCCTTCAACGCCTGTCCGACCTTACGCTCCACCTTCAGGGATCTACAAAACTCAACGCAGATATTTTTGCACCGTTAATTGAGGCCACCTTCCATAAGGACAACTCAATGCATGATGGAGGCATGTATATCGCAATTGGACGCATTCGAGCTGTCCGGTGTGTACTTCCTGTGACTCAAAGAACCGACCTCCCACCAGAACTGGGCATGCGACATCGCGCTGCGCTGGGACTTGCCGAAAAAACAGATGCACTTGTCATTGTCGTCAGTGAAGAGACCGGTATCATAAGTATCGCAATGGACGGCAAGCTTCATCGTGGCATTGCAGAACAAGACCTCAACGAAATTCTAGACATAGAGTTCACTCCTAAGGAGGAAGAGAAAGACGCAATAAAATAGAGCCTAGTGTGGCGCTACAACTAGCTTTTCGGTCGCATTGATGACTCCTGACTTAGAATCAATGAGGGTGACGATATAAACTCCATCCGTCAATGCATCTATATCCAGATGAAGTCCATTCACTGCTGGAATAGAATTTACCCTCAAAGCTTCACGACCACTCACATCGTGAATGACGACGTCACAGTTCACAAATGAACCCGAGAGAAGAAGTGATGAAGAAGCGGGATTGGGTGTAAATCCGAATGCTGGAAGTTCCAAATCTGTTGACTCTATACTTTCAGGAATGGATGACGCCCTCAGAATAAAGAGTCCATCAAAATTACTCACTGCAATCGATCCACTTGGGAAATAAGGGTAATTCGACCATGTGCCATCAAACCCTGTGAAATCGTCCGCTGGATAAGTATCGAAATATCCCTGTGGCTCGATAGAACCATCCTCTAGGATTGTAGAAACGCGGAGTCCACTTCTGTAATTCGACGCATAAAGAAGTCCGTTGTGCGTGTATAGATTGTGATCAATGGCGGTGTTCTCTGCTTCGTAGAACCCTACAATGATAGGATTGTCGAGATCATCCACATTCATCATATATGTGCGCGTGTTGTTTCCGTTATACGTTTCATCGAGTTCGTCGTTGAAGTAAAGCATGTGATGGTCCTCACTTAACCACCCCTGGTGCGTGTAAAAACCATCTTCATACGTAATCGCTTTGATGAGATATACATCACTCTTGTCCTCAGCATTGACAATGGCAAGACCATTTTGGCCATTAAAACAGAAAACGATTTCTTGCCCCTGATAATCTACATCCAACCCGTTATAAATCACTGGCTGAACATCATGAGAATATGCGCCATCATATGAGCCGGCTAGAAAGGGAGCCTCAGGATTGCTCACGTCAACAATATGAAGTCCGCCACCGAATGTATTTGTACCTACACCGTACACGTAATTTGTTTCTGGATTTGCAGCAAGGTTATGCGCATTCCCAAACCCTAGATAATTCGATGTCGCAGTGATATTAAAAGGAAATCCACTGAGATCCAGCACTTGAGTCAAGTCCAGAATTTGCATTCCATGCATCCCCGCTTCACTTCCAATAAACGCATAATCCCCGATCACCTTAATGTCTCTCCAAAGAGACGGATATGAAGCAGTCGGGAGGTTCGCGATAAAAGATGGCGCAAGTGGATCCGTGATTTCAACGACTGACATTCCATCAGAACGTCCAAAAAGAACGAATTCACGTCCAGATTCTGAATCGACCCAACCCCAACAATCATTTCCGTTGTCACCACCACCCACTGATGAAAGCGGAAAGTAAGTATACAGATCGTAACCGTCACAGGCGTACTCTCCCGCAAAACCGTTTTCGCAAATGGTTTGGGCTGAGAGATCAGAAGTGATGTTCATTGCTGAAAAAGCAACAAACAGGAAGAGAGCAATATGTTTCATTTTATTGAGATGTAGGTTTCCTGGACAGATAAGGACAGATGTTTTACGGGACTAGTTTAACGCATTCACGTCTGGAAGAAAGTTGAATCTTGAACTGTAACTTTTCAT
>JAQCID010000234.1 GCA_027618855.1 Bacteroidota bacterium
TGAAGATGTTCAAGCCGTAGCGCTTCCGATTCTACGTCACAGAATCGTTCCCAATTACAAAGCTGAAGCGGATGGCATCACCGTCGAGACATTGATTTCGAATTTGGTATAAATCCCTGCACATCTTGCCTACGTCGAAAACCAACACAACGGTGA
Organism: Bacteroidota bacterium; assembly: GCA_027618855.1. Taxonomy (GTDB): domain Bacteria; phylum Bacteroidota; class Bacteroidia; order Flavobacteriales_D; family Sanyastnellaceae; genus UBA974. The sequence goes on from JAQCID010000234.1 coordinate 157, forward strand.
AAGCTAAGAGAGATTCCATTGTAGGATTTATTGTCAGGGTTTTTGCATTGCTCTTAAAGGAGGAGAGAAAGAAATCTGGACTTTTGCTTGCAGGCATTGTCGTCAACAGTTTCGTTGACCTCTTGGGACTCGCTGTGGTGATCCCCGTCATCGGATTGGTAGTCAACCCTTCCGTTATTTCCACAAATGCTTTTCTTGCAGATGCTTTTGCGCTAAGTCATCACATAGGGATTAACAGCGAAAAAGGCTTTCTTATTCTGCTGTGTGTAATTATGGCATGCGCATTTTTATTCAAGGCACTCTTTGGGCTCATGATCAACTTATTCCAAGCACGATTTTCGTTCTCGGTGGCGCATCGAATTTCGGGAAACATGTGGGACTACCACTTCATGCAGTCTCTGGAGAAAATGAGGTCGAAAGAGTCTGGAAAGATCTTGGTCCAAATAAATGGTTGGCCGATCACACTTGCCAGAACATTCATCGTCGGATCTCTTCTGCTGATCAATGAGTTTCTAATCATCATCATCATCGGTGTGGGATTGCTCATTTACAATCCATTGGTTTTTATAGGACTTGCTATTATTCTACTCCTAGGAGTTGTTGTGATCCGAACTTTTACAAGAAAAAAGCTCCGCGCTTACAGCGATACACTCAGTAAGATTTCACCCAGAACAAACACCTTGATTACGAATTCTATCAAAGGTTTTCTAGAACTTATAACTTTCAGAGCTGTGAAGACAATGAAGGAGGAATACCTAAAAGACCTAAAAGAAATATTTAACGTGCTTGAAAATACGACCATCATCAACTTTGTGCCGAGCAAGCTTTATGAGGTTCTCGCTGTGTCATCATTGTCTGCTGCAATAATCATCAACCTTATGATGACAGGTTTTGACGCTGGATTCTTCCAACTGCTAACGCTATTGGCATTAAGCGCATATCGAGTTATGCCCTCGATGTCAAGACTTAATGCTGCATTTATAAATATGCAAAGCCAGTCCTATGTCTTGACGGCGATGGAACTTGGAAATTCAAACGCGAAAACTGAGACTCTAAATCGCAATAACGACAAGCTAAAAAGTGCAATTGACATTCAAGTTTCAGAATTAAGTTTGGGCTATGAAACCTTAGAAAGACTCGTCTTGGATAACTTGAATTGCACGTTTCCATCTGGAAAACTTAACGCTATCGTAGGACCGTCAGGTTGCGGGAAAAGCACGTTAATTAATGCATTAATGGGCATTCATACTTTCGAAAATGGTTCTATTTCATTCAACGAATATTCAACACACGAGGTCCTACATGCGGAAGATCATTTAAGCCAAACTGCATATTTATCTCAACATCCCTTCCTTTTCAGCGGGACAGTATTGGAGAACTTAACACTGAGAGTTCCAGGTGTTTCGGTGGATGAAAAAAAAGTAATGGAGCTCATCAAACGATTGAAACTGGATAAATGTCTCGGTCCCAACCCTATGGAGTTTGTATTAAGTGAAGGAGGACAAAACCTAAGTGGAGGTGAACAGCAAAGAATCGCCATTCTCCGAGCAATCCAAATCAGCCGCCCCGTCCTGATTCTGGATGAAGCGACAAGTGCACTGGACGTCAAGATGCGAGACATTGTTATTCGTATTTTGCAAGAAGAAGCCGCAAACGGTGTCAATGTGGTGATTGTAAGCCACGATGAAGAACTTGCATCTCAATGTGATACGGTATTAAAACTAGACGCACCAAACGTGTGAGAAATCAGACATGAAAAAGACCGCACTCGACACATTTGACAACAAGGGTTACAAACCTGGATCAATAGCAAAAAGAAGTCTTTGGTATGTGATAAAAATCTTGTTTTTCAATACACTAATTCCTTTCTCTTCCGGTCTCAAGAGAAATATTCTCAGAATTTTTGGAGCCAAAATCGGAAAAGCGGTTGTCATAAAACCCAACGTTCACATTAAATATCCCTGGATGCTCAGCATAGGGGATCACAGTTGGATTGGGGAAGGAGTTTGGATTGACAATTTAGGGGAAGTGAACATTTGCGCAAATTGCTGCATCTCACAGGGTGCAATGCTTCTCTGTGGAAACCACAATTTCTCTGTCTCGAGTTTTGATTTAATCGTTAGAAACATCACGCTTGAGGAGGGCGTATGGTTGGGCGCAAAAAGCATTGTCACAGCTGGCGTAACTTGCCACACGCATTCTGTGCTTTCGGTAGGTTCTGTTGCATCCAAAGACCTTGAAGCATTTTCTATCTACAGGGGGAATCCAGCAGAAAAGATAAAATCTCGCACTTTAAAATGAGTGGAGATCACAAAACAATAAATATCGTTTTTCTGTACACAGAACTTGCAGGATATGTCATCACATGTTTGGAAACGCTGGGGAGAAAGAATGATGTGAACGTCACCGTGATTCATTGGCCCGTGAAATCCGAGGCTCCTTTTGAACTTCCTGTAAACGGTCCATTCGACTTGGTAAGCAGATCGAACCTGAGCCGTGGAGACATCGAGAATCGCATCGCAGATCTAGCTCCTAATGGGATATTCGTTTCTGGATGGATGGACGAAGACTATCTCGCAATCG
>JAQCID010000235.1 GCA_027618855.1 Bacteroidota bacterium
GGCGCTTGGATTTAAAGTGGGAAATGAAGATGGTCGTGCTGGAGATACGGGTCTTTATTTAAAGCGCTGGGCAATTAAAAATGCATCAAGTGTTTTTTCCATACTCGCGCTCCTCACGGGGCTCGTTTTCCTTGAACCCATCGGATCGTTAATTGGAGTGGTGATGTTCTTTGGTTGCTTTTTAGCGCTGTCTGAAGAACGTCAAGCATTGCACGATAAGATTGCGAACACAGCGATCTATCATAAAAAAGATTTGATCTAAATCTCAGCTGCTAAAGGCCAGCACCTTTTATAATATCCGCAACAACACTTGGGTCAAGAAGTGTAGATGTATCTCCCAGGTTTGTCACTTCACCCTCGGCTACTTTTCTTAAAATCCGCCTCATGATCTTTCCAGATCGCGTTTTAGGAAGACCCATTACTATTTGGATCTTGTCTGGTTTTGCAATGGGACCGATAATTTCCACAACTGTATTGTTTACTTCCAAAACAAAGGCTTCCATATCTGACGGGTATTTGTGGCAGATTGCATATGCATAGATTCCCTGACCTTTGATGTCGTGCGGATAACCTACAACAGCAGTTTCAACTACATTTTCATGTTCATCGATAGCGGCTTCTATTTCTGCGGTACCGAACCGATGGCCACTTACATTAATGACATCGTCCACCCGTCCAGTAATTCGATAGTATCCATCCTCATCTCTTCTACATCCATCTCCCGTAAAATATTTCCCTGGATACGTTGAAAAATAAACTTGCTTACATCTGTCATGATCTCCATAGGTAGTTCGAATCATACTGGGCCAGGGGAATTTAATACATAGGTTTCCCTGAACATCGTTTCCCTGAACATCGTTTCCGTCAGAATCGACGAGACAGGGCTGAATACCAGGCAGGGGTAGCGTCGCATAACTGGGCTTTAATTTTGTAATTCCCGCCAATGGAGAAATCATGATTCCCCCTGTTTCTGTTTGCCACCATGTATCGACGATGGGGCATCTGCCTTTTCCGATGACGTCGTTGTACCAATGCCAAGCCTCTTCATTAATAGGTTCTCCCACAGATCCCAAAACCCGAAGTGAAGTGAGTTTGTAAGGGTTAACAAATTCCTTCCCACACGCTTGGAGCGCACGAATTGCTGTTGGAGCTGTATAGAAAAGATTAACCTGATGTTTGTCACAGATTTCCCAAAACCTGCCAGAGTCAGGATAGGTAGGCACCCCCTCAAACATCACAGTGGTAGCGCCTGATAGAAGTGGTCCATATACAATGTATGTATGTCCAGTAATCCAACCGATATCTGCGGTACACCAGTAAACATCTCCATCCTTGTATTGAAAGACATTTCGAAAGCTGTATTCGGCATAAACCATGTACCCCCCACATGTATGAACAACCCCTTTTGGTTTGCCTGTAGACCCTGATGTATATAGGACAAATAACGCATCCTCACTTTCCATGGTTTCAGCGGGACATATGTCATTTACGTGTTCAAGTTCCTCATGAAGCCAGACATCGCGACCTGATTTCATGTTCACTTTGCTCCCCGTTCTTTGAAGAACGATTGACTTTTCAATGCTGGGACACGTTTCAAGTGCCTTATCTACAATTTGTTTTAATTCTATCGTTTTTGCTCCTCTGTACCCACCATCTGCTGTCACGATAATGTTGCAGGTCGCATCATTAATCCTGTCCTCTAGAGATCTTGCGGAGAAACCTGCAAAAACCACGGAGTGTATCGCCCCAATTCTTGCACATGCTAACGTAGCGATCGCAAGCTCTGGCGTCATGGGCATGTAAAGACATATTCGGTCACCCTTCTTTCCTCCATTGCGTTTTAAAACGTTGGCAAATGAACATACGCGCTTGTGAAGTTCTTTATACGTGATTCGAACGGTGTCTTCATTCGGATCGTTTGGTTCCCATACAATTGCAATGTGTTCACCCTTCGTTTCCAAATGTCTGTCCAAGCAATTTTCTGTAATGTTGAGTTGCCCTCCGATAAACCATTCAACTTTAGGTGTTTCAAATTCCCAATTCAACACCTTCTCCCACTTCTTTTTCCATGTGAAGCTTTCAGCCTTCTCTGACCAAAACGCCTCTGGGCTCTCTATACTCTTTCTGTACTCTTCATTGTATTCCTTCAGAGAATTGATTTTATTCATCATGGTTTTAATTACAGTCAGACAATCACACCATCTGCCATTCTTAAACTTCGGTCCGCCCTTGAAGCAAGTTCTTCATTGTGGGTGACGATAATAATTGTAAGCCCAAGTTTGTCGCGTAGATCGAAAAACAGATCATGTAGAATGGCGGCGTTTTCAGAATCTAAATTTCCAGACGGTTCATCTGCGAGTAGAATTTTAGGTTCATTCATGAGGGCTCTAGCAACTGCAATTCGCTGCTGTTCACCTCCGGAAAGTTCAGAAGGCAAGTGGCTGGCCCTGTCGTGAAGTCCCAGTTCTTTGAGAAGCTTCCTGCCTCGGGTTTCAGCCTCCAAATCTGATGTGCCAGCAATCCATGCAGGCATCATTACATTTACTAGAGCTGTAAACTCAGGAAGGAGTCTGTGAAACTGAAACACGAATCCGATGTGTTTGTTGCGAAAATCCGCAAGTGAGGCACGTGACAGCTTGGACACATTCTCTCCGCCTATTTGAAGCTCACCAGAACTCTCAACATCAAGTGTGCCAAGGATTTGAAGTAAAGTGGTCTTTCCAGCACCAGAGGTT
>JAQCID010000236.1 GCA_027618855.1 Bacteroidota bacterium
CTAACATGCATGAAGCAAATTACTTTAATGGTCACAGGCAAGCGCCCAAGACTGTCCTCAATTCGAAACATTCTCGCCTACTCCCTCTCTACGTGCGTAGTAAAAACAGAGAAAATTGGTGAGTTAACACTGTCAATTTCATTAAACTAGTGTAATAAATTATTGAATACGCGAATGTGAAGTCATATTTACTTCTAAGCGTTCTACAGGCCAATCACTGTTGTCTGTGGGAGTCACGGCGAGTTTATCTACGACGTTCATTCCTTGAATGACGCTTCCGAAAACGGTATGTTCACCATCCAAATGTGGTGTGCCCCCGATTTCGTTGTAGCGTCTTTTTTGTTGAGAGGTATATCTTATGTTTTTTTCAAGCTCTATACTCGCCAATTCTTGATGAGAGATTTTTCTGCCAGTCACGATATAGAAATCATACGATGAAGATTCTTTTTTAGGGTTATTTATATATGATCTAGACATCGCAAGAGCGCCTCGCGTGTGCACATATTTGTCTCTCATTTCTTGCGGCAAGGAGTGTGTACCTATCAGATATCTCATCTGTTGTGGTTTTTCTTCTTCGCTATTCCCTCCCTGAATCACGAAATCGGGCAGGACTCGAATAAATTCGCTCGGACTGTAGTATTGTCGATGAATCTTGTATAGGAAATTTGATTTGTGCAGTGGCACGTCGTGAAATAGTTCGACCACAATGTCGCCGTGTTTTGTACGCATCGTGACAAAATCTCGGTTGTTTTCAATCCCCCAATTGAACAGGAAATCCACTGCATTTTCGTTGTTAAGTGTAGGGAATTCAAGGCCAAGCATTGCTCTGACTCGGGCTTCAAGCTCTGGATCCACGACCTTTTTTTCTAGTTTATGCTCACCAGTTACACTGCATTCTTCTTCTGAAGGAGCGTTCACGCCACAACCTAAAATTAACAGCAAGGGGAGTATTCTCAAATCCATTTGTTAAAACTAGGCACGAAATATCCAACGTTGTATCTTGCAATTATGAATTTTAAATCTTCTTTCATTTTCGTGATGGCTTTCTGGGCATGTTTGCCTGTCACACTGTTGAGCCAAAATTGGGATGATGACGATGATTTTTATGTTCCACGAAGACAGGGTTTGGAATATGGAATAAACTTGGGCGTTTATCGCGCGCATCCGAACTCAAGTCAGTTTTACAATGGTGCTGGTTGGTACGAACTGGGTGACAATCAAGCCTCCCTTTACACCATTGAGGACAGACTGTTTCTGGGGAATACAGAAGACCAAATTAACAATTTACTCAACCTTGGAGGTGGTAATTTTTGGATACCCTATGATTCTTCACCGTTGCTTATGCCTTATGACCCAGGTTTAATGATGGGGTTGAAGCTTCTTTATTTCTGGAATCCTGAGAGTGCGCTCGTGATGAGTATTGATGCTGTTAACTTAAATGCTGCGGGACCTTGGACCCTAGAGACAGACATGTTGCCGGGGGGTGGGCAGGGGAGTGATGATATTCGTGTCTATGGTATTTTCGGCAAAGAGAGAAGGATGATCAGTTCATTGGGATACCGTACTTCAGCGTACATCATTGACGAAGCGGCCTGGACTTTTGAGTTCGGAGGGTCAGCGACAGCGATTCAAATTAAGGAAAATTTCATCATGATTGAAAACAACTCCTATGACTTGATTACGTTCTTTAACGGAAATCAATTCATGGGCGCAACGAGCAATTTAACATCAGTGGGTTTTGGATATTACGCTGTGGTCGGACTTGAAGCCATGTTTGGAGAGGGTGGGAATCTTGAAGTAAATCTAAAAGCGAGTCGCGACAATATCCGACTGGGAAATGGAGATGGAGCCTATCAGGAAAAACTTTGGAATTTCTCTTTGTATGTCACCTGGCTGATTCCACCTCACATAGGAGATTTTGTAAGAGCTTCCTTCTAAATGGGTTCCGCTCACAATCACAACGACTCAAATCACGACAGCACCAAGAATATTAAGGTTGCTTTTTTTCTTAATTTTACGTTTACCATTTTTGAGTTTATAGGGGGGTACTATACAAACAGTATGGCCATAATGGCTGATGCTGTACACGATTTGGGAGACACTATTTCTTTAGGTCTCTCTTGGAATCTAGACAAGAAATCCAAACAAAAGAGTGACAATAAATACTCATTTGGATACAAGAGGTTTTCTCTCCTAGGTGCTTTAATAAATGGGGTGGTCCTATTCGTAGGGTCTGCATTTATTTTAATTGAAACGATTCCCAGACTATTCAACCCAGAGCATGCTCAAGCGGAAGGGATGTTCGTTTTTGCGATTGTAGGTGTTCTTGTCAATGGGTTCTCAGTTGTGAAGCTCAAAGGCGGAAAGACATTGAATGAAAAGATGGTGAGGTGGCATCTCATGGAGGATGTCATCGGATGGATTGCTGTACTTATAGTAAGTGTCGTATTAATGTTCTACGATCTACCCATCCTTGATCCGCTTCTTTCTGTAGCCATAATCGCTTACGTTCTTTTTAATGTTATTAAAAATCTCAAAGAAACATTTCTTGTGTTTTTACAAGGGGTTCCTTCTGACATCGATTTCAATAAAATAGAAAAGGAAATTTTAGACTTGGACGATGTAAGGTCCGTACATCGAGTTCATGTTTGGTCTCTAGACGGCGCATCAAACGTGATGACCATCCACGTGGTCATAAACGATGTAGAATCATCT
>JAQCID010000237.1 GCA_027618855.1 Bacteroidota bacterium
GCCGAAAAGGCATGTCAACAAGGTCATGACGTCATTGTTTCTGTCTATAACTCTCAAAGTACAGCTACAAGGAATCTATTTAAGAATTCTAATTTAAAGATTTATAGCAGGCCAAGTTTTACGGGAGCAACCCTCAAAAAAAAGATCACAGGAAGGATACAAGAAAAGCTAATTGGATGGAGATACAATCATTTCTTTCAAGTTGTCGAACCAGATGCGTACATCATAAGTTGTGGCGGATTGGCCGAATTGGGTGTCAAACGAAACCAAACTCAGATTACAAACGTGACGAGACCCTACGTTATCATCATTCAAAACAACACCGAGAATTGGGTCTTTGAAAAACACAACATGAATACTGTTTCTGGAATTTTACAAAGGGCAGCACAAGTGTTTTTTGTGAGCCACCGATTACAGGAACAAGCTGAACGTCAATTGGGGATGACATTTAAAAACGCCTCACTTGTTGCAAACCCCATTAAAAAAGCCAATGTAACAAAACTTCCTCAAGGGGATGTCGTGAATGCTGCTTTCATAGGGACTTCTGACTTGAAAGTCAAAGGCTTAGGACTCCTTATTCAGGCCATGTCTCACAAGATTTGGCATGACAGGAAAGTCTTAATAAACGTCTATGGAGAGGGTATTCACGAAAGAGAAATAAAAATATTGATTGATAAGTTTGGGGTTGGGAATAAATTCTCAATTCATGGATGGATGGATAACATGGATGACGTATGGGCAAAAAACCAAGCACTAATTTCAACCTCATTTAATGAAGGATTGCCACTCGTCATTCAGGAAGCAATGATGAGAGGGCGAATAGTCATCGCGACAGACGTGGGTGGTACCGCTGAAATCATTACCGATGGTGTGGATGGATATTTGGCCGAAGCGGCTTCTCTATCATACGTATTAAAAGCACTAGAAAGGTGGTGGGGAGATCATGAAAAATGGGAGGGTATTGGAGAAAAGTCTGCACAAAGGGTAAGAGTGTTTCATGAAACACTACCTCAAGGACTTGCCGTACTTGAAGCGCTAATAGAAACAGATGATTGACATCATCATCCCCGTAAAAGGTCGTCCATCTAAGCTAGGGCGTGCCCTTCATTCACTAGAGCAACAAACCTGTAGATCCTTTGAAGTGACCGTAGTGAATGACCACTCCTCACAAGAAGAAAGAGCAGATATCTCAAGGATTTGTTCTGAATACAATGGGGTGATTAATCTGATTGACTCGAGGGGGACGGGAGCACCAGCGGCAAGGAATTTTGGGTTTCAAAAAACATCTCACCCTTACGTGCTTTGGTTTGACTCAGATGACGTGTTACTCCCAAATAAACTGGAACATGACCTTCAACTTTTTAAGTCAAACACCTTCGATTTCGTAGTGAGTCGAGCTCAGCATCTGGAAAACGGGGTGTTAATTGATCGTTATTGGGGAGAGACTCCGCAAGCAAACAAAGGTGCTTTTCAATTCCCATTCCAAACAATGTGCGCACTTATATCACGCCCTTTTTTAGAGAATGAAAATATCAAATGGAATGAAAACATCCTCTCAAATCATGACTGGGAGTTCAGCAATGAATGCTATATCAAATCAGAGAGAAATGCCTTTTCTAACGTCATAACAGCTCACTACAATGTGCCGAATGCAACATCTGGTTCCATCGGTTCATCGTTGAATCACATTAAAATTGAAAGCCAGTTTATGGCCATTGAAAACATAGCTCGACTCCAAAAGAAACATGATTTGAAACCCGGTTTGTACAGCAGAATGCGCATCTTAAGGCACAGGCTGTTCCTACTTAACGCCTGTTTAAAAAATGGATACTACCTCTACTTCATGAAGTCTTGGAAGAGGTTGTTTTAATTCGAAATGATTAAAGCGCAGGAAGCAGTTCCCCCGAAACTTCCCCGAAACCGATCGTGCCATTTGAACCTCTCATTTTGACGGTGTCGCCGTCGTTGATGAAACGACGTTCTGTGCCGTCAGGCATAGGGACAGGCTTGGTGCCTTTCCAAGAGATTTCCAACATCGACCCGAAAGACCCTTCTTCAGGTCCCGAAATGGTTCCCGAAGCAATCATGTCTCCGCCACGAATGTTGCAACCGTTGACGGTGTGATGCGCGAGTTGTTGGCGCATGTTCCAATACATGTGCTTGAAGTTTGAACGGCATACGACTTTTGAATCTCCAGATGGGGTTGTGATTTCGACTTCGAGATTGATGTCGTAATGTGAGTCTCCGCTGTACTCTAGGTAGGGAAGTACTTTTGGATCTTGAACGGGTCCAGGAACGCGATAAGGTTGGAGGGCATCTAATGTGACAATCCAAGGTGAAATGCTGGAAGCGAAATTTTTACCGAGAAAAGGCCCGAGCGGAATGTATTCCCATTTTTGAATATCTCGGGCAGACCAGTCATTAAATAAGACCAAACCGAAGATGTAGTCATCGGCTTCGGATGTTGTGATAGGTGTGCCGAGGGGTTTCCCAGGATGGGTAATGAATGCCATTTCCAGCTCGAAATCCAAAAGGCGGGATGGACCGTAAATCGGCGGTTCGGTTTCAGAGGGTTTTAATTGCCCATGGGGACGACGAATGGGTGTACCGCTTACTACGATTGAGCTGGCACGTCCATGATAGGCCACAGGCATGTGCTTCCAATTTGGGAGGAGGGCATTCTCAGGATCT
>JAQCID010000238.1 GCA_027618855.1 Bacteroidota bacterium
TGCGTGTTATTCACAAGTGTTGTGCTTACATCTGAATAAGCAAGCACAACGATGGCCGGAGGCAAAACAAAAAAGAGCGCAATAGCAGCGATCGCTTGAGAGGGTACATCCTGGAGTTTGTTCTTCAAGATATTTACACTGAAACCATAAAATAAAGTAGCAAGAGCAACTCTGCCGCACGCCCCCCATTCTACGCCGTTCTCTATTCCAAGGCCTTCAAGATTGCCTCCCATTGCCAACATCAAGGCGCCGAGTAATCCTATGGCCAGACCGGAAACTTGCCGCATGGAGATGATCGTTTTAAAAACAAGTGCAGCAACAATCATTGTAAACAGAGGTGTAAGTGCATTCAGCATGCCGGCGATGGCAGAAGGAATCTCGGTTTGGGCTGAAGTAAAAAGATAGGCGGGAAGCATGTTGCCAAACACCCCAATTGCAAGAATAGAACTCCACTTTGACCGATCTACTTGTTTCAAACTTCGAATGGTGACGGGTAGCAAGACAAGGCCTGCGATAAAAATTCTAAGAGCGGCAACCTCAAGAGCGGTATAAACGGGATTTCCCGCTGAATCGAAGAGCGCAATTTTCATGAGAATAAAAGAACTCCCCCAAATAAATGCCAGAAGGAGTAATGATCCCCAAATAATGATTGATGAGTCTTTGTTTTGCACAGTTTGGCAAATGTAAGTAACCCTTTCAGCGATACTCCCAACTATATTTGTACTTATGAATAGATTTGTATTGTTCTTCTCGGTTTTCACGATGTTAAGCGTAATCCTTTTGCTGAGTTGTGGGGGGGAACCTTATAAGGGAGAGATTGTGGTTTCAGAAATCGCAAAAGTCGGCGCTACGGAAAAGACGATTGCACAGTTAGAAATCAATGGAATGATGTGTGAAGTAGGATGTGTTGCAAAAGTGAAAAAGGAACTTTTAGCGCAGGCAGGAGTGTCTAATGTGACAATTGATTTTGAAAAAGGAAGAGAATTTAATTTCGCCTCCATTGAATACGATTCTTCAAACTGCGATGCGCAGTCACTGTCCACGGTTGTAAATGAAATTGCTGATGGCAAACTTTATGGAGTGAAATCTATCGAAGTCACCCATTTTGCCCCTGCCGCGGCGTCTTCTTTAGAGTGAAGACGACGACTTATATAGCATTTATTCTCATCTATGTTGTCGTCCTTGCGGGTTCTGTGGTTCGGATGACCGGGTCTGGAATGGGCTGTCCTGATTGGCCCAAATGTTTTGGCTTACTCATCCCCCCGACTTCTGAAGAAGAAATACGGTGGTCTCCAGAAACTGAATATTCCGAAGGGCGAATGGTGATTGAACGCGACACGCTCTGGGTGGCCACCCAAGATCACATCTCTCAAAAGGGTGGATTGAATGCTCACATTTGGGAACCTTATACCAGGCATAGTTACGCAACATTTAATGTGTCCCATACTTGGATAGAATATTTGAATCGACTTGCTGGAGCGTTGGCAGGGATTCCCATTCTTATCTTATTTATTCTAGCGATTAAATCGAGACAGCGCACGCCCATCGTTCTAGCTTCGGCAACTCTCGGATCAGTGCTTTTCGTTTCGTGGCTCGGCAAACTCGTGGTCGATGGAAATTTAATCCCATTCTCAGTCACGATTCACGCGGTAAGTGCGCTTGCCATTTTGGCCTTTTTAGTGATGCTCATCCAACATTTTAACGGTACGAAAACAAACATTTCTAAATCACTCCGATGGTGGATTGGGGCTTCATTAGTGATTGCGTTCCTTCAGCTTGTCCTCGGAACCCAAGTCCGTGAATTTGTTGACATTGCAATAGAAACTGGGGTTGCCAGAACAGAAATTGTAAATTCTCTTCCCAAGTGGTGGGGGATACACAAATCGGCTGTTTGGCTGATCATCGCATTGCATGCGATTTGGGCTTTCCCCATCACAAAGATGCCCCGTCTTGCCGTTTATGCAAAACTCACCTTCGCCATACTGTTGGCCCAAACGATGACAGGAATCTTGTTTATACAATTTGGGTTTCCAGCTTTTGCGCAACCTGTGCATATTCTCCTAGGTTTTGCACTTGTACTTGTAGATCTTAGAATCCTATTGTCGACAAAGGTGGCTTAGAAAAGCGCCTTCTAAAAGCCCGGGATTATTCTCTAAATGTGTGGTTTAACTACCGCACATGTCACAGTCGTCCCCGTTTTCAATATTGCACATTGCAACTTCTTCTTCGTGGGTGAGTTCAGGAGCCTTTGCATTGGCGTCCTCTACTTTGTACTTCTTGTCAATCGTGAACTTAATTGCATCTACAGCAGCCTTTGTCCGGAGGTAATACATTCCAGTTTTAAGGCCGATTTTCCATGCGTGAAAGTGCATAGACGTTAGCTTGGAATTTGTCGCATTCTCCATAAAGATATTTAAAGATTGGCTTTGGCATATGTAAGCTCCGCGATCGGCAGCCATATCTAAAATAGAGCGCTGCGAAATCTCCCATGCAGTACGGTACAGAATCTTGATGTTGTCAGGAATCTCGTTGATGTTCTGAACAGATCCGTTCGCGGCAATCAGACGATTCTTCAGGTCATCATCCCAAAGCCCAAGCTTGACCAAATCTCTAAGCAGGTGCTTGTTCACCACGATGAACTCCCCTGACAGCACACGGCGTGTGTAAATATTCGAGG
>JAQCID010000239.1 GCA_027618855.1 Bacteroidota bacterium
TCGGTCAGCACGCTAAAGAATCACATGGTTACTTTACCTTTCCTAAATTAGAAGGTGAGATTTCAAATCACATGACCTTTAGAGGGAAAGAAGTGTTGGTTTGGTCAGTAAATAATTATTTGGGACTTTCTAATCACCCTGAGGTACGCAAGGTTGATGCTGATGCTTCTGCGAAATGGGGGATCGGGTATCCCATGGGGGCCCGGATGATGTCAGGCCAAACTTCAGAACATGAAGCTCTTGAAAATGAACTCTCTGAGTTCATGCAGAAAGAGGATTCCTTCCTGTTAAACTTTGGTTATCAAGGTTGTCAGTCTGCCATTGAAGCGCTTGTATGTCGCCATGATGTTATTGTGTACGACAGTGAGTCTCATGCTTGTATGGTTGACGGAGTCCGTCTTCACCAGGGGAAAAGATTCGTTTTTTCTCACAACGACATGGAGAGTTTTGCGAAACAGCTAGAACGTGCAAAAAAAATCACAGATGTTTCTGGAGGTGGGATTTTGGTTGTAACGGAAGGGGTCTTCGGTATGGCTGGAGATCAAGGAAAGCTCGCTGAGATCTGCCAATTCAAAAAGGAATTTGGTTTTCGCCTTTTTGTGGATGATGCGCATGGCTTTGGCACAGTAGGTGAACAAGGACGAGGCGCGGGAGACCATCAGGGATGCCACGACCAAATCGATGTGTACTTCGGCACTTTCGCAAAGGCGATGGCTACGATTGGCGCTTTCGTGTCGGGAGATGAAGATGTGATTGATTTCCTTCGTTACAATATGCGCTCGCAGACTTTTGCAAAAGCGCTTCCTATGCCGATTGTAGTTGGAGCCCGTAAGCGTCTTCAAATGCTTCGCGATTCTTCTGAGTATAAGGACAACTTATGGAAGATTGCTACTTCTCTTCAGACTGGCCTTAAATCTTCTGGATTCAACATTGGCAAAACGAATTCGTGTGTGACTCCAGTTTTCCTGCAAGGCGGGCTCGGGGAGGCGACGAACCTGACGGTAGATCTGCGTGAAAATCACGGTATATTTTGTTCTATAGTCGTTTATCCTGTCGTTCCTAAAGACACAATTATGCTTCGGTTAATCCCTACGGCGATTCACACTCAAGCAGATGTGGACTACACCATCAAGATCTTTTCGAACATCAAGGATAAACTCGAAGCTGGGGAATATAAGAGCGAAAAAATCGCTTCCTGGTCATAAATCCATTGATGTGAGGGTCTTTATTGAGCTTGCCTACGACGGTACAAAATATCACGGTTGGCAGCGTCAACCTGTGTCGAGATCTGTTCAGCAAGTGATTGAGGAGGCCCTAGAACGTCTTTGTGGATGTCCTACTGCGATCCTCGGTTGTGGAAGAACGGATGCTGAGGTTCACGCTTCGTACTATGTCGCACATTGCGACATCCCCTCGCTTCCTGCTTCTCGATTTGACTCCCTTTCGCAGCTGGCCTTCAAACTGAATGGGATACTTGATACAGATGTGGCGATTCTGTCTATCTCTGAAGTCTTGCCGAAGTCCCACGCTCGATTTGATGCCTCTGACAGGTCATACACCTATCAACTTCACACAGAAAAGGACCCCTTCCTTTCCGGTCGCTCTGCCCGGATTTTCGGGTCTCTCGATATTTCTGCAATGCGTTCTGCTGCAAGTCATCTTATTTTCCAAGGTGACTTTGCGGCGTTCTGCAAAACCGGAAGCGATGTGAAAACGACAATATGTGATGTTCGGAAATTAGAAATCATTTCATTTGATTCTTACCGTGTCCGCATCGAAATTTCTGCAGACAGATATTTGCGTAACATGGTTCGAGCAATCGTCGGAACGCTCTTAGATGTGGGGAGAGGTAAAATGAGTGAGGATGAATTTAAAGATGTGATTTCGTCATGTGAACGTAAACGTGCAGGCAAGTCAGCCCCTGGCTGCGGTCTTTATCTTTCAAGAGTAGTATATCCTACAGATGTCTTTGTCACAAAGATTCACGCTTAGAATCGAAGGACTCTATTTCTATACTGCCTTAGGCGATACTAACTGACAATACACGCTAACTTCGCGTTCGGAATGTTTAAAAATAAAAACAAGACTTTAGGTACGATTTTATCCCAAGTAAAGCCCTATAAAAAGAGGTTTGTCTTCACGGGGATATTGATCGTTGTTCTCTCTTCAATCGTTTGGGTCAGACCTGCGTTAATTAAACACGCAGTAGATGTTGAGATTGCGAATGGAGACTATGAAGGGATGCTCAAGATCTTTGCCGCAATCATTGGCGTGCTTTTGTTTGAGGCTTATTTAAAGTATCATGTGACTTACTTGGCAAATTGGGTTGCCCAAAGTGTTTCTCTGGATTTGCGTTCAAAGTTGTTTAAACACATCGTTTCTTTTCGCTTGAAATTCTTTGACAGAACTCCTGTGGGTAAGTTAGTGACGAGGCTTGTCAGTGACATAGATGGGGTCGCAGATGTGTTTTCAAATGGTTTGCTGAATGCGATCGGGGATTTGCTGACTTTGGTTGTTGTGCTTACAGCGATGTTGATTATTGACCCCATGCTCACGCTGATCATTATACTGCCGATCCCGGTGTTACTTATTGCCACAAGGGTTTTTCAAAAGCACATTAAGAAATCCTTTTCCGATGTCAGAAATCAAGTGTCCAAGATGAACGAATTTGT
>JAQCID010000240.1 GCA_027618855.1 Bacteroidota bacterium
GAGTTCCTTTCCCTGCACCTGGAGGGCTAAATAAAACGAGGTTTCTCATAATTTTCATTTATTGGGCAAAGGTAGCTTACAGACTTTCTACCACGAAGACTTAAAATAACTAACTTCGCCAAATCTAAATTCCTTTAATTAAGACTTAAAAAATGAAATACGACGTTATCGTGTTAGGGAGTGGTCCTGGTGGCTACGTTACAGCAATTCGCGCATCTCAACTGGGTCTTAAGACCGCCATCGTAGAGAGAGAAGAACTTGGAGGCATCTGCCTTAACTGGGGTTGTATTCCCACGAAGGCACTGCTTAAAAGCGCGAACGTATTTGAATACATTCAACATGCCGAAGAGTATGGAATTAAGGTGTCGTCTTCTGAAGCCGATTTTGGTGGAATGATCGGGAGAAGTAGAGATGTGGCAGACGGGATGTCCAAAGGAGTCACTTTTCTTCTTAAGAAGAACAAAATCGACGTCATTATGGGGTCTGGAAAAGTCCTTCCTGGAAAGCGTCTCGAAGTCAAGGCGAATGACGGTGGAACTCAAGTCCTTGAGGCAACCAACATCATCATCGCCACAGGTGCACGGTCACGTGAATTGCCAAACCTCAAACAAGACGGAAAGAAAATCATCGGTTACCGTGAAGCCTTAACGCTTAAATCTCAACCCAAGAAGATGGTTGTTGTGGGTTCAGGAGCAATAGGCGTAGAGTTTGCATATTTCTACAACGCTATAGGAACGGATGTTACCGTTGTTGAGTATATGGACAGTATCGTACCTTTAGAAGACAAAGAGATCGGAAAGCAACTTGGCCGTTCTTTAAAGAAACAGGGCATCAGCATCAAAACATCGGCGGAAGTCACCTCCGTTGATACGTCTGGATCAGGATGTAAAGTGACTGTTAAAACAAAAAAAGGCGAAGAGGTAATCGAATGTGACATTGTACTGAGTGCCGTGGGCGTGATTGCAAACATTGAAAACATCGGACTTGAAGATGTCGGGATTGTTACTGACAATGGGAAGGTTATCGTAGACGAATACTACGGGACAAATATCCCAGGGTACTTTGCAATTGGCGATTGTGTGCCTGGACAATCACTCGCACATGTGGCTTCCGCAGAAGGAATTATTTGCGTAGAAAAGATCTCTGGCGCGAACCCAGAAGCACTTGATTACGGCAACATCCCTGGGTGTACCTACTGCTCACCTGAAGTTGCAAGTGTAGGAATGACTGAAGAGGCCGCAAAAGAAGCCGGGTATGACATTAAAGTGGGCAAATTCCCGTTTTCTGCTTCTGGCAAAGCAAGCGCTTCAGGACAGAAAGACGGATTTGTGAAACTCATTTTTGACGCGAAATATGGCGAACTTCTTGGCGGTCATATGATTGGAGCCAATGTCACGGAGTTGGTCGCCGAGCTGGTGGCTGTTCGCAAACTGGAAACAACTGGACACGAACTCATCAAAACAGTCCACCCCCACCCTACTCTATCTGAGGCGATCATGGAAGCTGCAGCTGCAGCTTATGATGAGGTGATACACTTATAAAATCAAACGTTTTCTGTATTATTCATACAGCCCTAAATTTAGCAATCATGACATATTTAAATAAATTCTCTCTAGCTTCTGTCCTATTCTTTGCCGCGCTTTCTTTGAGCACATTTGCCCAAACCACAGAGGAGTTAGCTTCATATACCTCCGCTGAGATATCGGACATCGCTGGATTTTTCGGAATCCCATCAAATGTATATACTGCAGAATATGGCGTTGATGCTTATCGAGTGACGTATGACATGCCTTATTTGGGCGACACCATTTCAGTAAGCGGAGCCTTATTTGTGCCACAAGGAATAGACGACGCGTGTTCATTGCCCGTGCTTACATATATGCATGGAACAATCTTTAAGCGTACGGATGCACCATCCTTTCTATCCAATGAGGGGCAATTTGGATTTTTAATGTCGAGCCCTGGATTTATCGTTCTGATGCCCGATTATGTTGGCCTAGGCACTTCTGAACTGATGCACCCGTATGTGCATGCACAAAGTGAAGCCGATGCAGGCGTCTACCTTATTCAAGCTGCGGAGACCCTAGGTGATGAATTGGGATATAGCTTCAATGGAGAATTCTTTTCTACAGGATATTCTCAGGGAGGACACGCCTCAATGGCATTGTCTCGTGAACTTGAGACCAATTATTCGGATGTATACCCGCTCACTGCATCAGCCCCTTTAAGTGGGCCTTATGATATTTCAGGAACACAGTTTATACAGATTTTTGAAAACACCAGTTATTCTAATCCTGCATATTTGGCGTATAACATCATCGGATGGAACAGCTATTACGGAAACCTTTATCAAGACCTAAGTGAGGTTTTCCAGGAGCCCTATGCTACTGGTCTACCGGGGATGTTGAATGGCGAAATATCAGCAATGGAAATTAATGAGTATCTGCCATTCCTGTTAGAAGATCTGATCCAACCAGGCCTGATTGACGAAATCACAGGTGACCCCGACCACCCTTTTAACATTGCAGCTCAAGACAATGACGTCTACGAGTGGGTCCCTCAAGCTCCGTTGAAAATGTACTACTGTACTGAAGATGAGCAGGTGTTTTATCAAAATGCACTTGTTGCCGAAGCCTGGATGAATGAAAATGGTG
>JAQCID010000241.1 GCA_027618855.1 Bacteroidota bacterium
AAAGATGCTTAAACATGGGGGTTTATCTTGAGATTATAAGTTTCAGTAAATATAATCAAAATAAGAGACATATATGAACCACCCATCTATGGGTTCTTTATTGCACCACGGAATCTACATTTATAATGTTACTTTTACCCTCACTGGAACCCCAATCTAATTCTCCATGCTTTCTAAAAAATCTCAATATGCATTTCGAGCGCTGACCACTCTTGCTCGAAATGAAGGCAAGGGTCCTCTTCCAATTAGCAAAATCGTAAAAGAACACCCTATGAGCGTGAAGTTTCTTGAAACGATCTTGTTAGAATTGCGAAAGAATGATCTTCTTGGCAGTAAAAAGGGGAAAGGGGGTGGGTATTTCCTTCTGAGGCCTCCTGAGGAAATCAGTTTGGCACAAATCATTCGAATCCTAGACGGCCCCATCGCCCCCTTAAAATGTGTCTCATTAAATTTCTATGAACGTTGTGATGATTGCAATGAGGTCTCTTGCGGGTTGAATAAACTGATGGCAGAGGTGAGAGACGCCAAACTTAAAGTGCTCGTAAAGAGACTCTGAGAGATTTAATTTAAAAGTTTAGATTAATACACTCTTAATCCCATAGGTTATGTAGGGTTATGTTATCTTTGCAGGCTATGACTACTCAATCTATTCCATTCAACCTCCACTCAGACCCTGTTCTGGCTCTGACTGAACTTTGTGATCTTCACCCGCAAGGAATTGTCTTTACAACATCTCTGGGACTTGAAGACCAAATCTTAACCGACATCATTTGCCGAAACAACCTACCTGTCAGGATTGTCACACTGGATACTGGACGATTATTCCCTGAAACATATGCGCTCATTGACAAAACACGCGCCAGATACAATGTGAAAATCGAGCATTTTTTCCCAGATACCTTAAGCCTGGAAGAGCTCGTGAATGAGCAAGGGATGAATGCGATATTCAAGTCCGTTGAATCCCGAAAAAAATGCTGTGGGGTGCGGAAAGTTCAACCCCTGTTAAGATCACTGAAGGGCGCTAAGGTTTGGGTTACAGGGCTGAGAGCAGAACAATCCGAGAACAGAAACAATCTCCCCAGAATTGAACTGGATTCTCTTTCGGGACTCCTGAAATTCAACCCACTTCTCACTTGGTCTGATTCTGATTTAGAGAACTACATCGAAGAAAACAACGTGCCCATTAACACGCTCCACAAAAAGGGATTCCCTTCAATTGGCTGTGAACCTTGTACAAGGGCAGTAAAAGACGGCGAACATCCCAGGTCAGGAAGATGGTGGTGGGAAAAATCGTCCCAAGAGTGCGGACTGCACAAAGGCTAACCCCTACTTTTGGGGCATGGATAAGCTACGCCTTTTATTTTCAGTCTTTTTTATTTGCGTTTTTGCTTCGTGTAGTGAGGACAACGATCATGTAAAAGAAACACCTCGATCGGTCACAATCGTCCTGTCCAAACAAAACAGTTCATTCTCATATCGGAATTTTATTGAGAACATTGATCCCACGATTACAATCAATTGGATCAATGCGTATACGACTCCCCTTTCACAACTAATTGTCGATCTTGAAAATGCAGATGGCATCCTATTGACGGGTGGAGTAGACATCCACCCCGGTTTGTACGGCAACGCTTTTGACACGATACGGTGTGGCACGATAGACATCAAAAGGGATGAAATCGAAACCACACTTTTAGACTACGCTTTAGAAAGCGGAACTCCCTGCCTGGGAGTATGTCGAGGCCTTCAATTTATGAACGTTTACATGGGAGGCAGCCTCCACCCCCACCTCCCAGACACTCTAAGCGATATTCACAGGGGAAAGGATGGGAATTCTACAGAACACGAAATTTACGTCACACAGAAACTTGGCGCATTAGATATAAAGCCTGGAAACAAATCTGCAACTGTAAGCCACCATCACCAAGGCATTTCACGTCTCGCAGACAACTTAGAGGCATGGGCGATTGCTCCTGATGGATTAACCGAAGCAATAAGACATTCTGACACAACGAGCCATCCATTTTTCATAGGAGTACAGTGGCATCCTGAGAGAAGTGACCCTTCCGGATCACTCGCAACCCATATTGGCGAAGGATTTTTAAAGGCTGTCTTAGATGAGATACGCGTCAGAAAAAACACTGACACCTTAAAGACAAATCCCCATGTCAGCGATTCTAATTCCTCACAAGTCATCATGATTGATGAAACTGTATCTGAAAAAATAGATATACAGATGCATTAATCTGACACATCGAGATTCAACAGAAAAATATATTTTCACCCACAAGCAACCATCATCTGGTGATATACAATGTCGTTGGGGAAACGCCTATTGCATACGGAAGAGGAACGGAAGAAGATCACACACTGCTTCAAACTGCTTATTAACAGTATATTGAACCTAAAATTACAGGCGAAGTAAATGTTTTGATTTACAACAATGGAACCAACAGACCCGAAGGACAATACAACTCTTTAGAACAAGTAAAACTCATACATCTTATTTATGGAGATGAGTCTTTCGGAGTATCTAACTTATTAATCCTGCTTTCAGCTTGAAACATCTTGTTAGACCCCGGAGACAAAGGGTTGTAACTATGCAATCTGATGGATCTCAATATTTATATAAAAACTGAGATTAT
>JAQCID010000242.1 GCA_027618855.1 Bacteroidota bacterium
TCATTCATTGAGGGATTTTCAAAAAGGGCCTGTGGAGGATTTGATTTCTGGTCGGGACGTCATTGCACTGTTACCGACTGGTGGAGGGAAATCTCTTTGCTTTCAGCTACCTGCTCTTGTGAGAGGTGGCATGTGTATCGTTATTTCTCCACTTATTGCCTTAATGGAAGACCAAACCAACCAGCTCAAATTAATAGGTGCCCGCGCAGCATTTATATCTGGCAACTTGGGCAAAGACGGAATAGACAGAGTCCTTGAAAATGCCAGAGTTGGAGGACTTGAGTTCCTTTACATGTCGCCTGAACGGCTGAAGGATCCTATGTTTATTGCAAGAGCCGACAAACTTGATGTAAGAACAATCGCAATAGACGAAGCACATTGTATCTCTCAATGGGGACATGACTTCAGGCCTGAATTTCGAAACATAAATACCCTGAAACAACTTTACCCCAAAGCTGCAATAGGGGCATATACGGCAACTGCAACAAGGGAGGTTCTCAGTGACATTGCAAAGCAGCTAGGTCTAGAGGAAGCGTCCATACATCAGGCTTCGATGCGCAGACCAAACCTCAGTTATGAGGTAAGTACGTGGGGAGATACCGAAGCAGAAATACTGCAGTTTGCACAATCTTCAAATCACCATGAATCTGGACTGGTCTATGTAAAAACCAGAAATGAAGCAGACAAATGGGCGGAAAGGCTCACTTCAATAGGACTTAATGCGACATCCTTTCACGCCGGGCTTGAACCGAGAGTGAAGCAGAAACGTCAGCGAGATTGGATTTCAAACAAGGTCGCTGTCATGGCCTGTACTTCCGCTTTCGGGATGGGGATCGACAAGCCCGACGTGAGATGGATTATTCATGTAGGAGCACCCTCAAATCTTGAAAGTTATATTCAGGAATCCGGACGCGCCGGACGAGATGGAAAGCCTGCGAGATGTTTGTTGTTTCAAGGAGATCAAGAGCGCGTAAAAGCTGAGGAGAACATGAATTCACAATTCCCCTCAAGAAAAATCATATGTGAAATATACCAAGCATTGGCAAACCAAGGCAGAGTCGCAATTGGTGACACGCCTTCAGCCCCCACTGAATTTGACCTTCAAGCTACGGTTCAAAAAACACCGTACACAACGATTCAAGTTTTGTCAAGTTTGAAATTATTAGACCGCGCTTTGTTGATCTCCTTAAAGGATAAAAAACGATCTAAACTGGGTACGTTAAGGTGGCTGGGAGGCTACAGTCGAATCCTCAATGAAAACACCCACCCCAACGAGGTCGTTGCAGATTGGTTAATGAGAACCTGTACTGATGATTCTCCGTTCTATACTTCGGCAAAAAAGATCGGAAATGAAATCGGCTTGGGAGAGAACGTTGTTGCAATGTCTTTGAGCGCTTTAGATGCTCAGGGACGTATTGAATGGTCCCCGAAACCAGCGGAGTTTGAAATCGTTTGGCCTACAGCTAGAATAGCCGCTTCGAAAGTAGTGCTGCCATCACAGATTTATAGTGACCGCATTAAATCTGTTGCAGAAAAATGGGTTTCTATGCAATCCTACATATCCTCAGAAGGATGCCGCGCTGAATATTTAGACGCTTACTTTGACAAAAGCGACAAAACCCATTTTGAAAATTGCGGGGTTTGCGACTCTTGTAAATGGGATTCAAAAGGAATTAAAGCAAGTCTCTCACTTCTTTTGAAAAAATCAGGGAAGGAAGGCGTTGATGCATTCAAATTGATTCGGTCATTCCCACCAGGACATCGGGCTGGCATCTCCACTTTACTACGAGAACAACTTAATAAGCAAGAAATCAGAACAAAAGGGACGACGGTATACAGTATATCGTAATTTCGCGACATGAATAACACCAACTACTGCACTGTTACCATTAAACCTAAAAGACAAGAGAGCATCTTGCGACGTCATCCTTGGGTTTTTAGTGGAGCCATTAAATCCATAGATGGGAAACCCAGTGCTGGGGATTGGGTATGTGTGAAGGCAAATAAAGGTGCGCTTCTCGGTTGGGGTCATTATTCTCCTGGTACATCAATCGCAATCAGATTGCTGACTTTTGCGGAGGATATTCCAAACGATGATTGGTGGAAAGCAAAAATAATTGAAGCTGTAAATGTACGGCGTCAACTGGGGCTCTTAGAAAGTGAAGAGAACAATACATGTCGATTAATACATGCTGAAGGGGATGGCCTTCCAGGTCTTATTGCTGATTTCTACAGTGGAGTCCTTGTCATTCAATGCCACACCCCGGGCATGCATAAAGAAATTAAACTCTTGTGTGCTGCTTTTTCAGCAGCTTTGGGTGACGCTCTTTTTGCGGTTTACGATAAAAGTTCGAAATCACTTGCAAAACATGGCGGCATCATAAGTGAAGATGGGTTGGTATGGGGAAAACTCCCACCGATAAGCAATGCGATGGAGCATGGCCATAAATTTAAAATTGATTGGGAAAAAGGCCAAAAAACGGGCTTTTTCATAGACCAACGTGAAAACAGGAATCTACTTGCACATTACTCGAAAGGAAAGAAGGTATTAAATGTCTTCAGTTATACTGGTGGATTTTCTGTATATGCCATGAAAGCTGGTGC
>JAQCID010000243.1 GCA_027618855.1 Bacteroidota bacterium
TTTCAGGGAACAGTTTACGGACGGGTTTTCATCCCTTGATTCCCGGATTGTTTACAAGCCAAATGAAGATGCGAGTTTTGCTTTTGTCGTGACAAACATGAGAAACGCAATCATTTCGAGTAGACCAGGTATTATAAGTGCCCCTCGAAGTTTCGTGTTGAGGTTTGATTATAAGTTCTAGCGACATCATTTTAAGAGGGTAAGAGGTGTTTATTCCTTCTTATCTAAAATCTCTCTTAGCCGATAACATTCCTTCTGGGTCCAATCTCGGACTTCAGTGAGGAGTTTCTCAGCGTCTTTTCCTTTAAATATGGGGCCAAAGCTCACGTGGGTTTCTATGATTCGTGCTCCGAAATGTCTAAATGCATGTGGAATAAACCACTCTTTGTTAATCCACGCGATATCTGCATTTTTATATTCAATTGCTGCAGGAGCAATTTGAAACCCGTTATCTGAGCACGTATAAAAAATCCCTTTTCGATAAGGTAGGAGTTCGGGGCCTTTGCAAGTTGTGCCTTCGGGGAAGATCACAACACCGTAACCATTGTCAAATCTGTCTTTTACAGCGAGTCTGGTAGCTGTGCGGCTTTCTTTTATGTCACGTTTGACCCAAATAGTCCCTATCAATGAGGCGCCCCAACCTATGAAGGGCCAAGATTTGGTCTCGTGTTTGGCCACAAATACAACAGGAAATGAGGTCGGTAAAACGACAGCGTCTAGGTATGATCGGTGATTCCCCATCACAATCGCTGGTTCAGAGGGAGGCGTGCCGTGCCAGTGTATTCTAACCCCAAGAATTTTGTGGGTGCCATGCAGAAATAAAATGAAAAAATTATGAATGTTTTTTTGTTTTGCTACTTCATTTCTTCTCGTAACAAATGCACAGATTGAGAAGCATAAGATTCCAGTTGAAACAATGCTGACCCAAATCAAGAACGCCACTAATCTTAAAAAAGCTCTGAATATATGCAAATCTTATAAGTTTGTAATGGGGTTCAAAGTTAAGGCAAGCAGAGTTTATGAGCGATATGTTTAAATTTTCTTGGCAAATCGACCGCGATTTCAATGTTTTCTTTTGTCGTTGGATGCGTAAAAGAAAGTTTTGTACACGCTAAAAACAATCCATGGCCTGTGTATTTCTTGTCACCACTGTACAATTGATCTCCTAAGATAGGGTGTCCCATACAAGCGAGGTGCCTTCTTATTTGATGGGTTCTTCCTGTTTTGGGATGCACTTTTACGAGCGTAGCAGACCCGAAAACAGGCCATGATGTAGACCCGATAATTTCGACCTCTGAATGGGCCTCTTTGCCATTAATTTCTACACGAATTGTTGTGCTGTCCATGATTGGAGTTCCTTCAATTAAGGCCATGTATTCCTTTGATATTTTTCGTTTTTCAAAGGCATCTCCCAAGCATGAAGCTGCGCCTGTTGTCTTCGCGAAAAGCACAGGGCCATGCGTCGCTTTGTCCAGGCGATGAACGGCCAATGGTGTTTGAAATGAATCGTCTAAAGTGCTTTTAATTAATTTGTTCGACACCAATGACTCAAGTGTATGTTTATTAGATCCCTTTGTGACAATCCCTGCACGTTTCAGGACACATGCACACCAGTTGTCTTCATACAATATGTTTATTTCGTACGAGCTTTCGGACTGTATTTTCAGGATTTTTTTCGGCATTTCTTTCACCACTAAAATGTCTCCAAGTGACACCCAAGTTCCGGTTTCTCCTTTTGCGCCATATACAAAAACAAGACCGTTTTTTATGGCTTTTTTAACTGATTTTCGAGATGTCAAATTTGTAAATTGTCCGATTGCACCTTCTTGAAGTCGCTTCGACTTTGAATCTAATGGAAAGTGATTCCATTTGGATATGATGACCTCATTCATGTGCAAAATGTAAACCATGTTCTTTAACATGTTGCAAATTGTTTCACATCATTTAACTTTGTCAATTATAATTTTATTAAGTTTTTTTTAAATTTTTACATGAAGCTCTTCGTTGCTAAACTCAATCGTGAGACCACAGAAGCAGAACTAACTGAAAACTTTACACAATTCGGTGGTGTGGTGTCTGTTAAAGTTGTGACCGATCGTGATACAGGTCAATCAAAATGTTTTGGTTTTATTGAAATGGCTTCTATGGAAGCTGGTGAAGCTGCCATTGCAGGTCAAAACGGTCAAGAATTTATGGGTTTCCGTATGGTCGTAAAGGAAGCGGAGGATAAACCACGCGCACCGAGACCGTCATTTGTTGCCAGTCCTGGCGGGAATCCAGGAGATGCTCCATCAAGAGGTGGCTTTTCCAAAGATGGAAGTTCAGCGCCTGGAAGTGCCGACAACAAAGGCGAACAGAAAAAACCAGGCAACTTCTCTACAACCAGTAGCAAAAAGCGTACCCCTACAAAAAAGCCCAAAGGAGGGCCAGACAAGTATGCCGACGGCCCTAGAACTGTGGTTCATTCTAAAAGACCCAAATCAAATAGAAATCAATGGCTAGATGATTTGGATGATTTTTAGATGATCTAAATAAAAATACATGAAGGAGCTTTCAGATATCATCTGTTGGCTCTTTTTTTG
>JAQCID010000244.1 GCA_027618855.1 Bacteroidota bacterium
CAATGATGACAGACCTTTAGATTTGCCATTGATAAAAGTACATGCAGATGGAGCTACAGATGGAATATTTAATCAAGAGGATGCCATTTATTTTTACGCTTCGGGCGTAGATTCTTGGAACTGGAGTGCATCTTCAGAGAGATGGCAACACGAGCTCCACCCTTGGTCTGACAGTGCGTTTTACTTTCTTAGAATCAATGGCCCTCAAAATGTGTTCGGGAGTAGGATTGAAAGCGCAACAGATGTCTCGTTGCCAGTTTTAGATGAATTAGACAGTCATTTGGCAAAAGAATTTCACGAAATAGAGTCCCACAACATTGCGAAGAGTGGCAGAGAATTTTATGGAGAACGCTTTACAAATTTAGGGAGTCAGATCTATGGGTTTTCATTTAACATTCCCAATCTCATTGGAGATTCTGGATGGGTGGATTCAAGAATTGCTGGAAGAACCCTTGGCGCTACGAGCAATTACTTGATGGAGTGCAATGGTACAGTGACAAGCACCACTGACATCTCTCTTAGTGAGAGCAGTTTGCTTCTCGCTCAGAAACGAAACCTATCGATCCATGTACCTATGAGTGGTGATGGTATTAATGTTGAGATGTCTTTTGAACCTGGAAATGCGGATGCTGAGGGTTGGATCGATTATGTCAGGGTACAGGCAAGGCAGGCATTGGTTTTTGCAAACGGTCAATTTTTCATAAATGGCACAGAGAACATTTCGGTCAACAACGCTGCGAGATATCGTTTGTCGGAATCTTCTTCAGTAGACCAAATCTGGGACGTGACCGACCCCCTTTCTCCTTCTCGGAATTTCCTAAGCCAAGAAGGAGATGTGACTACTTGGAAAGCCAGACAGGACACGACAAGGCGGTTTGTCGCCTTTAGGTATGGTGCTGCCAAGGGCGTAAGACCCATGGGGTCCGTTGACAATTTAGATTTGCATGGCTTAGGTCATTTGGATTTGGTCATTGTCACTGTTCCTCTTTTGGACTCAGCCGCACGGAGACTTGCTACGTTGCATGCAAATCAGGGAATGCGTGTGGCGGTGGTGAGTCAACGCGAAGTTTTTAATGCGTATTCTTCAGGTTCTCCAGACCCCACTGCGTTGAAAATGTTAATGATGATGCTATGGGATAGGGCGGAAAGTGATGATGACAAGCCCAAGTATCTTCAGCTTATGGGCGACGGTTCATACTTGAATCGAAACCTTGATCCAGAGGGTCTTAATCTCCTCACGTTTCAGAGCGCCAATTCAGAAAGCACAGTAAGTAGCTATGTGACAGATGATTATTTTGGGCTGTTAGAAGAAGGCATGGGAGAATCTCCTGGGGACAAACTTGCGATAGGTGTGGGACGTATTCCAGCGCCGACTTTGTCGCATGCCCTTGCATTTGTGTCTAAAGTCGAAACGTATTCAGGAGCGAACGAGGACTCTGCGGCGGGAGCAGGGTGCGAAACAGATGGTTCAACGACCACTTTTGGTTCTTGGCGCAACCGGATCATATTTGTCACAGATGATCAAGATGGCAACAACAATGATGGTTGGCGTCATATGTCAGACAGTGAGGTGCATTCTGATCGGGTTTCAGAAGACCACAATGAATACGATGTCATCAAAATATATCCGGACTCCTATTTACAAGAAGCAACACCTGGAGGAGAACGATATGATGAAGCAGAAGCAGAAATAGATCGGAAAGTTGAAGAGGGTGCTTTAATTATTGATTATATCGGTCATGGAGGTGACAGAGGATGGGCGCATGAACGGATTCTCAATACGACGACGATTAGGGAGTGGACGAATAAGAAGCGTTTGCCTGTCTTTATGACTGCGACTTGCGAATTGTCTAGATATGACGACCCCGAAGTCGAATCGGCAGGGGAAATGATCATGTTTAATCCGAATGGAGGAGCGGTAGGAATGCTGACGACCACCCGTACTGTATTCAGTGGAGGAAATCAGGAACTAAATACGGCTTTTTTTAAAACAGTTCTTGATGAGGATGAAGGGACGGGTCAGTTAAGATGCCTTGGAGATATTTGTAAGGACACAAAAAACAGCTCAGACGTAACGAGTGTAACGAATATGAGAAACTTCTCTCTTTTGGGAGATCCAGCAATGCTATTGGCGTATCCGACTCACAGTGTATTTGTGACTGAAATACCCGATACAATTAAATCATTAGATCTCGTTAAAATGAGTGGCTTTGTCGGTACGTCTTCAGGGGACACTTTACATGAATTTAACGGATTTGTATATCCCACAGTTTTTGACAAACGCTCTCAAATAAGCACTTTAGACAATGACAATGTGGCGGGAGCGTTCTCCTATACAATGTATCGAAACGTCATTCACAAAGGTGTTGCGAGTGTCCTAAATGGGGCTTTTGAGTTTGAATTTGTCGTGCCCAGAGACATTGATTACACATACGGTGCAGGAAGGGTAAGTCTATATGCTGTTGATGGAGATGTGGATGCACATGGTGCTACTGAGGATTTTGTGATTGGCGGTACTTCTGAAAATGTAGATGAGGACCATTTGGGGCCAACTGTTGAATTGTTTATGAATGATTCTTT
>JAQCID010000245.1 GCA_027618855.1 Bacteroidota bacterium
AGAAACCCAATTGAGCCTTTAAGACTGACCACAAACGGTTCAGAAGACATTCCGAGATCAGGCGTCTCAAGAACCATATAAGTCCCTGTATGGCTAGGTGTCGAGGTTCCTACATACCAAGTCTTCACGGGTCTATCTCCTCCCTGATAAATCTCAACTTTTTTTGCTGTTCCTGCAAGATTTCGTATCACAGTCCCTCTCATTTTTTCATTAACTGGACCCTTTACTTCAATTCTGGAAAAGGTTTTAAGTAGGAGGTCTGTCGCGTCTTTTCGCGCCAAGAATTCGCCATTCAAAGTCCAAAACCTGGTATCTACAGACCTCTCTAGCAAAGCCGTGCCACCTTGGTTGTCTGCGATAAAAATTTTGTTGACGAGGCTCGTGTCTGGAATGGAGAAATCCGCTTGGACATTTGAAGACAGATCTCCTCTAGAGTCCTGTGTTTTCCATATAATTCCAGTGATTATTGTGACCACTACAAGAACTAAGAGTATTCTGAGGTTTGATTTCATTGTTTTAAAATTTCGATCGATATTTTCTTATTGCACTCTAAACATCATCCACCATATACCCTTGATCGATGCTTGAAGATAACAAGTCCAGACAGCAAAACAACAAGAAGGGGCAATCCAATAGCGAGAGATTGCCATCCCAGTCGAGAAGACGTAATTCTATCCTTGTCGAGCGAGCGAAGTGTAATCGCACGTGATCTCACAGAGATGATTGAACTTTCATCTAAAAGATGATTGACAACATTGCGAAGGAACTCTTTGTTGTCGTAAACAACACGCCCAGCATATCTGTCATATCCCAGCGGATAAATTTGTGGGCCTTCCTGAGTAAGAATCACCTTGTTCTTTGCGACATCTCCATCTCCAATAACCACCATGGCAGAAGGTCTGCCCTCAGCTCTGAATGCAAAGTCTGCATCTCGAAGCAAAGTATCGGGGAGGATATCCGTGAAATGAGATTTAAAAGAACCCTCTATAAGAACAGCAAATGGTGTGTAGGGAGTATTGTTTGAATTAAAGTATGAGGGGTCCAAATCAACGATAGAACTTGAAATTCTGATCGGCGCTTTGTATGTCCTCGCAAGGGCTGAGCTTCTCAGCAAAACCGTTTTTTTCAGATCTGCATCGGTAGAAACAGTGTCCAAACCAGAAACGAAATCGAAATGAATGGGGTCTAGGTTTGTAGTGATCGGATGTGAAATACCTTGTGGAATTGCGAGTGGGGAGAAGTACCAGCTGAAAAGCTGCATGCTTCTTTGGTTCCCTTGTGGGCCGGCATCAAACGCAATGGGAGCACATTGTGGGTCAATAATAAGGTTTCTATTTAGACGCACTCCATAATCAAAAAACTGATGATTCAGGCCGATTGGATTTGCCGTAGCCATCGTCGTTTGGGAGGAGCGAAGAGAATCCAAATCAGTAAGAATAGGATCCACCATCCACAACATACGACCACCCCCCATGAGGAATTGATCGAGAATAAGTCTGTCTTTGTCTGAGAACGTAGAATCTGGCCCCGCGATGACCACAAGGTCAAATCGATTTGTCCTATATCTCATCCCTTCCAAGCGCTCACTGAGGATGTTTATTTTCCCATCTAGACGAATGCGCGAAACATTGTAATCTTCATCCAATGAATTCATGAAGTCCGCAACTTCCATTTCCGGGAGCTCTCCGTGACCTTCAATAAATGCGATGTTTGGCACCTCGTCAAACAACACTCTACGCAGTGAGGTCGACAGTTCATACTCGATAGAATTGATGGAGCCCTGAATCATCTCTTCTGTGGGCTGAGGGGTGTCTGACCTGAAGAACTGAACAGGCACTTCATTTCCTCCTGAACTGATGAGGGCAGAAGGCCAAACATTTCTAAATGTCTTCCCTCCTCCTGTTTCATATCCTATCCGCGTAAATGAAATCCCTTGTTCGAGAAGTTTCTCTTCGTTTTGTCCTTGAGTACGTGGATCATCCGTATCATAGATATCCACGAATTGAAAGCGCAGGTGGTTGCTTGAAGCCACCGCAAATTCCTCAAGTTTCTCTCTGATTGAATTCTCAAGACGTTTCCATTGGGCGGGAAAATCCCCCGTCAGGTAACAGGTGACAATAACGTCACGGCTGTCGGCATTAAGTTCTTCCATAAGCTGAAGAGAACCCTCCGTTAATGTGTGGCGTTTCTCTGAAGTAAGATCCACAGAAAAATGAACGATGTGCGCAGAAAAAAGAAGAACACAAAAAATCGACATGACCAAAGACAACCTTAGCCCCTCTCTTCCAATCCGTCCTCTTTCAAGAGCGAGAACAAACCTTGCTAGCTGAAGAAATAAAACGTCCACAAAAATAAAATACACGATATCTCGGGAGTCAATCAGTCCTCGACTTAAAGAACTATAATGTGATTCGAATCCCAAATTGACAAAGTAATAATCCCAATGACCTAAAAGTGCGAAATCGCCTAGGGCAGTGAAACCTATATAGACGACCGTTGAGAAAATCATCGCAGACAGGAAGGCTACCAATGGCTGAGATGTTGAGGCTGAAGGGAATATGCCGATCGCCGCTAT
>JAQCID010000246.1 GCA_027618855.1 Bacteroidota bacterium
ATATCAAACCCCGTCCCATGATCTGGGCTGGTTCTAACAATGGGTAGCCCTGCCGTAAAGTTCACGCCTCTTCCGAAACTCATCGCTTTGAAAGGAGCCAATCCTTGGTCGTGATACATTGCAAGAACTCCGTCAAAATTTTTGTGCGCTCCTGAGCCGAAAAATCCATCTGCAGCAAAAGGACCGAAAACGTTCATCCCAGCAGCATTTGCATCTTTCACGGCAGGCCCTATAATGTTTTGTTCTTCATCACCCATAAGTCCATTGTCTCCAGCATGTGGGTTGAGTCCCAAAACGGCTATTCTCGGAGAAACACATCCGAAATCTCGTGCAAGAGATTCGTGCATCAGGTTTAGTTTGCTTTTGATGCTTTTTGCAGTGAGAGAGGACGCAACATCCTTGAGTGCGATATGTCCTGTTACAATCCCTATGCGAAGGTTTTCAGCGACGAGAAACATCAACACATCTTCTGCGTTTGCCATGTGGGCCAAATACTCGGTGTGTCCTGGAAATTTAAATCCAGATTGCGTAATTGCCTCTTTGTTAATCGGCGCTGTCACAAGAACATCCACCTTGCCAGACGCCAGGTCTTCCACGGCGCTCTCAAGTGATTTATAAGAATAGTGTCCAGCCTCAGAAGTTAATACCCCAGGGCGGTGACTGAAGTTCTCAACAGAGATATTGAGTATATTAAGCTGTCCCTGTTTTGCATTTTCAGCAGAATCTACTTCATTCCAGTTCAGGTCTTTTAATCCTAGCGCCTCAAGATTTTTAGCAATAAGGTCTGGAGAAGCGTATAAAACTGGCGTAAGTCCGATCAACATTCTATCGTCCGCAAAAACGTGTAAAATAGTTTCAACACCTATTCCATTTGGGTCGCCTGAAGTAAGTCCTATTCGCATAAGTCGTCGTTTTATGAATATCAAAGGTAGCTATCTAAACCTCGCGTTCGTGTCACAGTCGTGATGTAACTTAGTCGTCTATGTTTATAGCCCTATTCAAGACGTTTTTTCTTTCTGTTGGAGTCATGTTTTTTGCATTGACTGCAAATGCTACGCACAATAGAGCAGGCGAAATAACCTACAGACATCTTGAAGGGTTAACGTACGAGGTGTTAATAACGACCTATACGAAGGCATCTGCTTTTGCGGACAGGCCCGTTTTGTATTTAAGGTGGGGAGATGAAAATGGTTTGGCATATGACTCACTTAATAGGGAGTCCGTCAATATCCTCATAGGAGATATTCAAGTGAATACGTACACAGGAACGCATACTTACGGAGGGCCAGGCGTATTCGAGCTGAAGGTGGAGGATCCCAACAGAAATGAGGGTGTTCTTAATATGATTGGGTCAGTTGACACCCCGTTTTCCATTCGGTCACTTCTTATTATTGATCCTGAGGCTGGTCACAACAACAGCGTACAGCTTTTAAATCCAGCGACAGAAAATGCGTGCCTAAATAGAGACTGGGTACACAACCCAGCAGCCTTTGATGAAGATGGTGATTTACTTATATTCAGTTTGGTGCCATGTAGAGGGTTTAATGGTGACCCCATACCTACTTACATCTATCCTGACGAAGTGAGTAACAACGATGACACGTTTGCGATTGACCAGTTTACAGGTGATGTGACATGGAACAGTCCTCAACTCGTGGGTGAATACAATATTGCAATTCGAGTAGAGGAGTGGAGAGAAGTTGCAGGAGAGTTACGCAAAGTGGGCGAAGTCGTGAGAGATATGCAGATTGATGTACAAGTATGTGCAAACCAGCCACCAGAAATTTCAGAACAGACGGATACATGTATCGTCGCAGGATCTTTCTTGACTTGGTTTATTAACGCTTCTGATCCTGATGGAAACAACATCACTTTAAATGCAGTCGGGGGGCCTATCAGTGAAGTGAGTCATCCAGCGGTGTTTACGAATTTGGGTGGAGGTATAGGTGAATTTGCCTGGGCGCCAAGCTGTGCTGAAGTTCGACTTGCGCCTTACCAAATCATTTTCAAAGCCACCGATCAAGGCACTGCAGTTCCTTTGACAGATATTTCTACAGCCTATGTCAGAGTTGTGGCTCCGCCTGTAGAAAATGTCATTGCTGAAACAGTAGGGAATACGGTCCTTCTTGGATGGACTGGTGGAGAGTGTAGTGAGAATCTAGAAAGCTGGCAATTAGATGCGGGGTATCACGACATCTACAGGAAACTTGATCCTGATGCGTGGAGTCCTACTGTCTGTGAAACAGGTGTGCCTGAGGAATTGGGATATGAACTTATTGCCAGTTTGCCTAACCTGGGTGAAACAGGCTACGTGGATGAAGATATGTTGAGTTTCGGTGCGACCTACTGTTATCGAATCGTGATGAGATTCCAGGATGGTTCTGAATCACTCGCAAGTGACGATGTGTGTGCGACCATCGTGAAAGATGTTCCTGTAATGACACATGCAGACGTTGTGGTGACAGATGCTGTCGAAGGTGTTGTGAACGTGGGTTGGTCACCTCCTACAGAAATGGACACCTTGGCTTTTCCTGGGCCGTATTTTTATAAAGTGTTTCATATTGATGG
>JAQCID010000247.1 GCA_027618855.1 Bacteroidota bacterium
AACTCGATGCCAACCTTCTTCAAGCGGATATAAACAGAACGAATAATTTTGTGGGATTCAAAGGGGTCGGCAAAACAAATTTCATCCTCGAATAACAACATTGAATGCTTAGAGCGAACGTTCATATTACGGGAAACAAACTACAAGACGATTTAATCTTAAGTCTTCTTTCATTTGTCACGTTGGTTTTACTTGGACACATCCAATTAGACCTCGTAGAGGGACTACCTATTACCCTACAATCCTTGCTTGTCGTTCTGTTCCCTTTGATGTTTGGTATGCGTGTAGGTCTAATCTTCGTCTGTGCTTACCTGCTCGCAGGAGGCTTGGGAGCACCTGTATTTGCAGGGAACAAATCGGGATGGGAGCATTTCCTGGGCGCAACGGGAGGCTTTCTTCTCGCGTTTCCTATTGCGGCATTAATCAGCGGAGTGGCTGGCGAAATGGCGCATAAAATTACATTTATTACAGGTGCGATTATCCTCTTTGTGTCCCAAGTCGTCATTCTACTGCTGGGGATTGGATGGATGGATGCCCTCAGTCATACATCCTTTGACTTCACTGCAAAAATCACATCTCTGATGCCTCGACTACTGGTTAAAACAGCCCTTGGAACCATTGTGTTTGTTTTGATCGGAAGGATCTTGAACAACTTAAACTCAAAACGATGAAACTCACTTTTATATCTACATTTATTTTAATGACAGGGCTTCTGGGTATATCTGGTTGCAACACGCATTCGGAAAACTCAAATGACGACAAGTCCGACGCACGTACACAAGCCATTTTAAACATGAAAAGAGCCACCGACCATCACAGTTACAGCAAACCTGAAGAAGCCGTAGTAACACATCTGGAATGGGACGCTAACGTTGATTTCGAGACGAGAATAATCAATGCGACAGCGAACTATTCGATCAAGACATCTGAAGATGCGAAGAGAATCCTGTTTGACATCCGCGAATTGGATATTCTCAGTGTTCGTGTAGATGGCATTGAGACTTCATTCGACATCGGAGACGAGCAAGAGTTTATAGGCTCGCCTCTAAGTATCCCCCTTTCACCATCTTCAAAAAGCGTAAGCATTGCATACAACACTCAGCCTGGAGCAGATGCATTCCTGTGGGTTGAGGGCAGTGAAAACAGCAATCCCTTTTTATTTACCCAAAGCCAAGCAATCCTTGCACGAACATGGATTCCATGTCAGGACAGTCCAGGGGTTCGTTTTACCTACAGTGCAAAAGTTGAGGTGCCGAAAGACCTAATGGCTCTGATGAGTGCTGTGAATCCAACAGAGAAATCAGCGGACGGTGTCTACACATTTGTCATGGATCAACCTATCCCCTCTTATTTGCTCGCTCTTGCTGTAGGAGATGTTGAATTTCGAAGTGTGGGAGAACATACAGGCGTATATGCAACGCCAGACCTCATTGATGCAGCAGAGTACGAATTTGGCGAGATGGAAGATCTTCTTGTCGCAGCTGAAGGACTTTACGGCAAATATGCCTGGGAACGATATGATTTGTTAGTCCTCCCAGCTGCGTTTCCATTTGGAGGGATGGAAAACCCCCGCCTCACGTTTGCGACTCCGACAATTATCGCAGGTGACAGAAGTCTTGTAAGTCTTGTCGCTCACGAGCTTGCACACAGTTGGAGTGGAAATCTGGTGACGAATTCTACATGGGATGACTTTTGGCTCAACGAAGGGTTTACCGTTTATTTCGAACAACGAATCATGGAAGCTGTATATGGGAGAGATATTAGCGAGATGCTTGCGACATTAAGTTACCGTGGGCTTGTGGATGAAGTGAGTGAAATCATGGACCTGAATCCAGACGACACACATTTGCGTCTCCACTTAAAAGGGCGGAATCCAGACGATGGAATGACTGCGATTTCCTACGACAAGGGCTATCTCTTTCTTCGGATGATCGAAGAAAATGTGGGCCGTGAGAAATTCGATGATTTCTTATCGACCTACTTCAGCAAGCATGCGTTCACAGTGATGGATACAGATAATTTCATTGAATACATTGAGCGTGCGCTCCTTTCAGATGAAGAAACTCGCAAAGCCGTAAATCTCACTGCTTGGATAGATGGTGCTGGTCTACCAGACAATTGTCCAAAAGTATACAGCGAGCGAATTGAAAAGGTCGACAATGCAGTTGCCAAATGGGCTTCAGGCGGTCTGAATACTTCAGACATTCCTTGGAGTGAATGGCTTTATCAGGAACGTTACCGTTTTCTGAAAAGCATTCCCGCATCTGTCACTGTTGAAAAACTCGACGAATTAAACGTCACGTTCAAAGTCAGTGGGACTGGAAACAATGAGGTCTTGTTCGCTTGGTTAGAGCAATCAATTCTGAAACAACATACTTCTTCGTATCCACGCCTAGAGTCTTTCTTAATTAACGTCGGCAGGAGAAAGTTTCTTACTCCTTTATATAAAGCGCTGTTAGAAACGGGTCAAACTCAAATGGCAAAAGACATATACGAGAAAGCACGTCCAAATTACCACAGTGTCTCTACAGGCACCATGGACGAATTGTTGGCAGACTCTTAG
>JAQCID010000248.1 GCA_027618855.1 Bacteroidota bacterium
TAAAGGTCCTTTAGATCAGGTCCTTCATGACGATTAAATACAGTTTTACGATTGATGGTAGAGATCGCAGCTGGAATATCCATGACCATCGGATTGTCGTATCTGTCCTCGAGTTTGAGATATCCAGATTTTTCAGCAAATGCCGTAATCTTTGTAATCTCGTGAAGTTCAATCGTTCCAATGTATTTCCCCTCTTCGAGATGTCTCCCAAAGGCCTTTTCTGCAAACCGACCTACAGTCAGTGTCGCTTGCCCATTGTTGAGAACAGAAAAATTGAACGAGGGACACGATCCATAACACATGGTCTTTTGTAAACCTATCGATACCTCAAGAGGGATGTACCCATTGGATACTTCCTTTTTTTGATTGCAACTTGAAAAAGCCAGCGCAACAAAGACTA
The DNA here is from genome assembly GCA_027618855.1 of Bacteroidota bacterium. Classification (GTDB taxonomy): domain Bacteria; phylum Bacteroidota; class Bacteroidia; order Flavobacteriales_D; family Sanyastnellaceae; genus UBA974. The sequence goes on from JAQCID010000248.1 coordinate 401, forward strand.
GAAGATATGAGGTATTTGCTTTACAGAAGGTCATCATTGCTTCTTTTTACGTCTCGTTTTGGCAGCCTTTATTTCCTTTGTTTTACTCACCTGATCTTTCTGCATCTCAGAAAGTCTTTCTTGAAAGGCGGATTTCTTTTTAGGGGTCTTGACGTTTTTGTCAATTTGTGCTAGAATCGTCGCTTCATCAATGAAATATCGCTTGATAATAAGCATTTGGCCGATAGAAACAAGATTCGCAGCAAGGTAATAAAGGCTCAGACCAGAGGCGAATTTATTAAAGAAGAACAACATCGTAAATGGAATGAAATTCTGAATCACCTTCATGTTGGGCATGCCCGCTTGAGTGGGTTGAGGAGGTTGCCCTGCGGTGGTCATGCGCATGTAAAAGAAGATAGAGATCGCCATGAGAACTGTAAACCCACTAATATGGCTTCCATACATCGGTATTGTAAACGGAAGATCTACGATGCTGTCGAACGCAGCGAGGTCATCTGCCCAGAGAAAGCTCTTTCCACGTAAATCAATATTTGCGGGAAAGAAACGAAACATTGCATATAGTATAGGCATCTGAAGCAAAGCAGGAAGGCAACCAGCCATGGGGTTTACCCCTGTATTGCGGTAGAGTTCCATTGTCGCTTGTTGACGTGCAGTACTGTCGTCCTTCAGGTCCTCGTTAATTTTCTCAATATCCGGACGAAGCATTTTCATCTTCGCTGAGCTCAAGAAATTCTTCCAGGTAATCGGGAAGAGGAACATCTTAATGATGAGTGTGATAATCAAAATGATCATTCCAGCACTCGCAATCCTTGAGTTCAGAAAGTTGTAGATCGGAAGGATGAAGTTTCGATTGACCCAACCAAAGATCCACCATCCATAATCAATGATTTTCCCCACTTCATCGAGTCCAGTTTGATTAAGAAGAACAAGGTCGTTTGGTCCGAAGTAGAATGAAAGCTCTTGCTCCATCGTGTTTCCACGAACCTCTGCGACCATAGGCAGGTCGGCAGAGAAGAACAGCGTAGAGAGCGTATCTTCTTCGAAGAGCTCATTTGTCAACACAGCCCCTTTCTCAAATCCACCCTCTTTTGACACCAACACTGAGAAGAAATCTTGTTTGAATGCCATCCATTCTAGATTGTATTCTAACGTCTCTTCGTCCGATTGGCCTTCACTTAAGTAGTCACGTCCTCTGTCTTTTTCCTTAAAGAATATGGAGGTGTGTTGTCTTTCCCACTCAAGACCCTTTTCATTTCTTAATCCCGTTGCAGACCAAACCAGATGTTGTTTAGGCAAGATCTCTTGTCCAAGGTCTCTAAATGTAATCCGTGTATCAAGCTCATAGCCTACAAGCGTGTGAACGATCTCAATCGCGCCTCCTGATTCTGTGACCGCTTTCAGGTACATCGTACTGTCCGTCTCTGACGTTAAAAGGAATGACAGATCGCTGAGTTTGATGCGGCCTGTTCCAGGTACATCAAATTGAAGGTCCATAGAGCTGTTTGCAGGATCCCACAATTGGATGGGGTCACCTGCACTGTAACTCACGTTTCTGACGTTCCCGTCCATTAACGTTGCAGAGTAGGGGAGTCCACCACGTGAGTTCAACTTGATTTCTAATACGGACGATGTCAGAACGTGTTCTTGATCATCTCCAAATACGGCCAATGCAATAGGTCCGTATTGTTTTCTGATGTCTTCTGGAATTAGTAATGCGCCTATGGAGTCAAGGCCCATGTTTGTCAGAGACAAGCGTTGTGCGTTTTTCTCTTCCTCTAGAAAGTTCGCTTCTGTCTCTTCAGCCTGTAAGCTCTCAGAATCTATCTTGTTTTCACGGTCTTCTTCGTCCTCTGCTTCAAGTCGCTCCATCTCCGCGAGATCTTCCTCAGAGGGTGCTGTATACCAATTGTAGCCCATTAAGAGCCCGAACATCAGTAAAAATCCTAAAATTGTATTTCTATCCATTGCGCCGCGAAGTTAGTTAAGTTAACCGAAAATTGGGAAGCGTTTTGTCACCATTTGTGCGCATTCGTTGAAGCCCACAGTCCTTTTAATCTCATGGCCTGCTCAAGTAAATCTCTCACACAGCCCTGTCCACCATTTTTCGGGCTGATGTAATGCGCGACATTCCTGATCTCTTCAACGGCATCG
>JAQCID010000249.1 GCA_027618855.1 Bacteroidota bacterium
TATCCGTGGTAGGATTAGGGTACACAAGTGTTTCTAGCTCTACAACTTCGATCCCACTAATCTCATCTAGGTTGAATCTCCAAAGATCATTGAGGGTTTCTGAATTGCCGTCGTCATACTGAAACCCGGAAGTGAAGTAGAGTACGTCCCCTACGATGAAACATCCTGGAGCCCACTTGCTGTGTCCTGGATGTGCTGGAAGGCTCAACCATGAATCTGTTTCAGGGGTGTACTGCCAAAACTCACCCGTCTCTAAATAAGAATGATCCTCTCCATCTCCACTGAGTGCGTAGCCTTTGCCATTGTATGCAAACTGAGTGCCAGCAACACGACCTTGAGCGGGGATACTTGCAACTTGGGTCCATGTGTCTGTAAGTGGCTCGTATTTATAGAAATCGTTGTAAATCGAGGCTCCGTGACCAAACCCCACGTAGGCAATATCATCGATTGAAAAGAAGTATGGGTGGTGTCTTTTTTCAGCAATAAAGTCCGCCTTTTGCGCCCATGTATCTGTTGCAATATCGTATGCCCACCAGTCGTCTTGATTCCCTGAATCATTGTTTCCGAGTCCCACAAAAATCTGACCGCCTGCTTCTAGCATTGCAGGATGAAGCCTCCCATCGCAAGGGCATGAAGACAACATCGTCCAAACTTCTGCGATTGGGTCATACTCCCACAAGTCATTTAATGGACCTAAGTCAGACGTTCCGAAACCGACATAGGCCTTTCCATTGTGCTCAATTCCATATGCATATCCTCTCGGGAAGCCAGGCATGTTAGGAAGCTGAGTCCAAGAATCTGTCGTTGTGTCATACTTGTAAAAATCTTTGGCAAAATACCCCAATTCATTTTCTCCTGCCAACACATATCCGTCGGTTCCGATAGAAAAAGTAATGGGGTGGTTTCTACCCAGTCCTGGGTAGTCTTCGAGCTGCACCCAATCTTGTGCGTAATTGATATAACAAGCAAGTGAGAGACCGATAAAAAGCAATATATTTTTCACGTGATACATTTTAGGTTTCAATTAAAAAGTAAGTTCTTTATTCTGCAAGAAGTGCATCGAGGGCTGGACGAATTTCGTCAGAAGAAGGACGGGCTGCGTCGAGGTCTGCAACATTGCCATCAGTGTCGAAGAGCATGAAGCGTGGAATCCCATTGATGGCGTAATCTTTTGTGATTTGGCTCCAACCATCGGCAAAAATCTGGACGCCTTTCATGTCCTTATCCACCATCATGTCAAGCCAAGCCTGTCTGTTTTTCTCTTCATCTACACTTACGCCTATGAACGTGACATTCTTGTCGCTGTACTCAGACTCAAGGTCGTGTAAGAACGGCATCTCAGCGCGACAAGGACCACACCATGTGGCCCAAACATCAACATACACAACAGATCCTACGAAATCAGAAAGAGAAACTTCGTTCCCGTCTTTGTCTGGATAAGTAAAGTCAATGGCTGCTTCACCCGGTTGTGGAAGGGCTGCAAGTACTGACCTGCGCGTCAGCGTATATTCTTTGTGGCTTTCAATTCCATCCACGATTGAAGCATAGAATGGGGGATTCGATTCTTTAAAAGAGGCTGCCTTCTCTAAAAAGGGGGCGAAGTATGCATTGAATAAAGAGTCTAGCTCACCGTCCGAAGACGTTGATATATCTGGGTATTTACCGTTCTCTTCCGTGAGATATTGCCATGCGTAGTAAGAACTCTCATCGCTCCCTACATAAGAGATGGACTCATCGAATTGCTCGGTATCAATTGTCAATTGAATAGTGTCCCCTGGTTGAAGATACATTTTTGTGCTTTCCTCCCCGTGGAAGAAGGATACATTGGCAGCTGTGTCCCATTCGATTTCCATTTCGAAATAACCAGTAACAGTATCAAGAACTGTGATGTAGGTAGAATCTGGGGCATAGAATTTAACCGTATCTCCCATGTGATTTGTGACGACGCCAGAGATGGTTACAGAAGCAGGCTTGATCGGTGTTTGTTCTTTTGTAAGGACAAAAATCACGCAGAACAAGAAGCCTATAAGCAGTGTGACAGTGAGTACTTTAGATAAATTCATGCACGAAAGTTAGATAACAAAACCACCAAATAAACGAAAGATGATGTTCTTTATTTACAAAACCTCCAGGAAAATGAGGGGTGACATAAATAGTATACTCACAAACAATGAGTTAAATATATCAATCAAAGAACAACCAATTAAATATCTTTAACATCAGAGACATTTTCACGACAGACACCACTGATGTACTTTTACATACCTCAATGATTGAACCATGTATACCCGAATTTTACACACCTCTTTTTTATTCTTCATTTCTGTTGGAGTTGTTGCCCAAACCCCTTGCGTAAATGGAATGGCAGGACCCTACCCGTGTGAAAACATCAATCTCCTTTCGTTTGTAGAAAGTGGCGATTTGGGAGGAGGATCAATGAATGATATCTGGGGGTGGGTTGATCCGCTAGACAATGCCGAGTATGTCATATTAGGCCGGACAAATGGGACCGCATTTCTGGACATCACAGACCCTGTAAATCCTATTT
>JAQCID010000250.1 GCA_027618855.1 Bacteroidota bacterium
GAGTCAGAACCTTCAATAGAATTTTTCAGTCGATCTAGTTCTGTTGAAATCGCCTTTTTACGGTGCGTCTTATGTGCCTCCCTGTCATAACTATAAATAGGTTCTTCGAGTGTACCGTCCATCGCTAGGAAGAAGATGCTTCCAAGGTTATCATCTTCGATGTCGCCAAACTCGACCTGTCTTGAATCTCTCAGGTCTCTCAGCGCAAACCCAAGGGTATACTCTATTTGGCCTGAAAAAGTGTGCCGGCCCTCAAGACTGACGTTCATTGCCGATGATTGAATATTAAAATAAGGAATCGTTGTTGAGGAAGAAACAACAATCACAGAGCTCTCAATGTGAGCGAATTCAATGTCTTTCAATCGTCCACGAAGATCTTCAGGATCGACCAGTGGGGCAATCAACCTGTGGTCTTTTAAGTAATCCGCCACCTCACCGAAGACCTCAAAGTTCCTCAGCCTCCCATGGTTAATCTCAATATCAAGATTTGAGAGCAGTCCATCAGAGATCCAATTTCCATTTAAATCCCACTCCAAATTGATATTTCCTGCCGCATTTACAGCACCCTGAACATGATCTGATCGCAAGGTTGTTTGCCCGAAATTGTGATATGTTTTGAATAGATCTGGGAGGGATAAATTATCTGCAGTGCCTGACAATCCAAGAATCCAACCACTGCCACCTGGTCTAAGAGAGCCCTCTACTCTGGCATTCCCTTGAAGACCTTGCGCTTTGGCGTTTCGAATAGCCAATTGCGATGCGCCGATATCCATTCTAGAAGTCAAAGACCGACATTCTAGGTTGTCCCAGTACAGTCTGTCTACAGTCACCTTAACCCCCAAATCAGACCCGAATGGCAACAATGTAGCTTGGGTATTCACCTTGTTGTCGGGTTGGACATTGCCCCACCATGCAAGAATGCCGCCTACAACAATGCTTTCAGCCTTGAGATTCAGGGTTCCCTTTAATGCCCCGCCTTCGCTCCATTTTTCTAAGCCCAACAGTTTGCCATCGATCCCCCCTCGATTGCCATTCCAATCAAAGTCAAACGACCGTATGGTAAGTAGTTCACCCTTTACTTCAGCGTCTAAGTTTCTGATTAAATAGGGCGAAGCGTTAAGCGTACCTTCTATTTTTTGAGAGGAAATTTCTGCAAACACATCGTATATCTTGCCAGATGGAGATATTTTTAAACGGCCATCAATTGTAACCTCACCACCATTCGGCAAAGCAGACATTTCTGTCGTCTGAAGTTGTGGCACCCAACTGGCGTAGGAAGACTGCGCATCGATCTTTAAAGATCCACTTAGTTTCAGCGGGGATTTCTTCAGGTCGGCGCATTCTGCTTTTGCGTTTACTGCGATACCATTCGACTTGATTTGAATATTAGCAATCCTTAATCCGACAGAGGAATTTCCGGGAGAATAGTCAAAAACTCCACTTGTTTCAATCTTCCCCGTCGTGTTTAACGCCAGTCCAGTTAATTTAGGAGAGATGGCAAAGTTCCCTTCAGAGAGTGACCATTCAAGTTTTGCTTTTTTCGGGGTTGCATTCAACGATATCGAAGCTTTCCCATCATAACCCCACCCATTAAACACTTCTTTTTCAGCCCAAATAGATTTTAATTCTTCAATTTCGATGTTGTCACTTTCTATATAAATACTCCACTCCTCATCTCCCACAGCGTTGATTTGGGCTTTTCCTTTAAAAGCAAGATCATTGATGACCGCATCGTTGATTGTTACTTCAATCTCTCCATCGTCCTCTATTTTATAAGAAGTGGAGAAATACCCTTCAAGTGGCAAAAGTTGATCACTTCCCTGGCCTCCTTTGATCACAAAATCTGAAAATGATGAATCAAAATCTCCATCTTTGACCATGGCATCACGTATTTTACATTCGTACCTGTCTCCTTTTATTGTAGAGGCAACGACCTCTATTTCACGAAGAATAATTTGAGAAATATGCAAACTCCCATCTACATCACCTTCCTTTTTGGCCACCAAAACATCGGTATTCCATGTGCCGTTTCGATGTTCTTTCAAGCGAAGAACTGCCCCCTCAATAAAAAGAGCATCTATCACGGGTTCTCCAAATAAGACATCCCAAAGAGAAAACGCGACCCCCAACCGTTGCGCTTTTACAAGAGTGTCCGCAGCTTCACCAATATGACTGACTGATCCGAGTAAAATTACATCGTGTAAATCGACGGTTACTTTTGGAAATTCGCTCCATATGGAAATCCCTATATCTCGTACACTTAATTCAGTTAAGAGTTCGTTATTCACCTTTTCTAAGGCAGTAGCTTTCCAGTGATTGCCGTTCAACAGTACGGCAAGACTTATACCGCCTACAACAAATGTGACGACAGCAAGGGCGATTAAGACGATGCGTTTATATGACATTACCGGACGTAATCCCCCATATGTGTAATCCCCCCTTCTTGTATAAGCGTCCTAAACATTCTGTTGTTTTCTGGATTAAGCCGGTATTCACGAACCTTCTCTAGGTCTCCATCTTTCTTTTTTACAGCGTCGAACCCC
>JAQCID010000251.1 GCA_027618855.1 Bacteroidota bacterium
TGAGAATTTATGCCGATGCGGACAACAAACCTGCTGATTACTCTGAATCTAACGTTCCATATACTCCCAAGCGACACTTAAAAATCAGCATGGATGGTGTAGATCAAGGTGACTTCACCATGGTCATGGGATACCCAGGAAGTACAGACCGTTTTCTCAGCAGCTGGGGAATCGAACAGGCACTGGCGCTTCATAACCCAAGTGTTGTAGATGTTCGCGATCTTAAATTAAGGACGATGAAAGAACATATGGACGAAGACCTTGGTGTTCGAATTCAGTATGCAGCCAAATATGCCCAAACAGCAAATTACTGGAAATACTATATCGGACAATCAAAAGGACTTAAAGCACTAAATGTTCAAGGTCAAAAGGAAGCGATTGAAGCACGATTCTCATCTTGGGCAACATCTTCTCCCGAGTTAGAAGAAGAGTATGGCGAAGCATTAAATCTCATTGAAGCGTATTACGTCGCAACTGATGCTACTGCAAAAGCTGACGCATATGCGCTAGAAGCTGGTTTAATCGGTTCTGACATCACATTGTTTGCCGTACGATTTGGAAGAACAGCTCCAGGTTTATTCTCAGGTGATGACGATCAAATTGCCGCAACAAAAGAAAGACTTTCAGGATTGTGTGACGATTTCTTCAAGGATTATGACATGGCAACTGACCGCGACTTGTTTGTCAACCTCATGACGAAGTACCAAACCGACATCGCTCCTGAGAACTTGCCATCGTTCTTTGAGAATGTAGACAACAAGTACAAGGGGAGCATCAAGCGTTATGCAACTAAAATGTATGAGAAGAGCTTCCTTGTCAACGAAGACAGAGCGCGTAATTTTATCGCGAACCCCTCTGAAAAAGCATTAAATAAAGACCTTGCTGTCAATGCCGCGATGAGTATTCTTGAAACATACTTCGGATCAATGGAGAGTGAAGCACAAGCGAAGTACGATCGTGGATACCGATTGTTTGTAAAAGGCCTCCGTGAAATGCAACCAAACAAAGCGTTCTATCCAGATGCGAACTCTACAATGCGTTGCACATATGGACCTGTAGGCGACTATTCACCCGCTGACGCAGTGCAATACGACTTCGTCACAACGGCAAATGGAATTCTACAGAAAATGGACAACACCGATCCTGAGTTTGTGGTACCTGCAAGATTGGAAGAACTTCTTAAGGCCAGAGATTACGGTCAATATGTGGATGAAAGCGGAGAACTGGTCATTTGCTTCTTACATGGAACAGACATCACAGGCGGAAACTCTGGGTCTCCCGTAATGAATGCAAATGGTGACTTGATCGGGCTTGCCTTTGATGGCAACTGGGAAGCAATGAGTGGAGACATCGCGTTTGAGCCATCACTACAACGTACGATCTCTGTAGACATTCGGTACGTTTTGTGGATCGTAGATAAATTTGCGGGTGCGACAAACATTATTGATGAACTCGATTTGGTTTGGGAAAACGAGGGGGACGAACCTTCATCTGAAAACAGTGCAATCTCTGACCCTGCGAGTTATAAGGAATAAAAAGCATGACACATCTTTTATGTGTGGCAACCCCGAATGGTTTTATGATCATTCGGGGTTTTTGTTTTCCATATTTATTAAATAGTACCTTTGCAGCGTGAGAATAGATATCCTAACCGTACTGCCTGGACTTTTACATGGGCCTTTTGCAGAAAGCATTGTGAAACGTGGAATAGAGAAAGGGCTTGTGGAAGTTCATTTGCACGATATCCGTAAATACACAAAGGACAAGCATAAAAGAGTGGATGACACGCCATTTGGTGGTGCGGCGGGCATGGTGCTTGCGATCCAACCTATCCACGATGCAATTGAGGATTTACAAGCTCAAAGAGTCTACAATGAGGTTATTTTTTTAACACCTGACGGTGAAAGACTTGCACAAAGCCGTGTTAATCAACTCTCTCTTTGCGGGAATATCTTGATGATTTGTGGTCACTATAAAGGAATAGACCAAAGGCTCAGAGACAAGTTCGTTACACTGGAAATATCTATTGGTGACTACGTATTAAGTGGTGGCGAACTGGCCGCTGCAGTATTGACTGATGCGATTGTAAGGCTAGTCCCCGGTGTGATTGGAGATGAAATGAGTGCGTTGACTGACTCCTTTCAGGATGGATTGTTAGCGCCACCCGTTTACACAAGACCTGCAGATTACCAAGGCTTAAAAGTACCCGAAGTGTTGCTAAGTGGAGACCATGCCAAAATCAGAAAGTGGGAGGAAGACGAAGCACTAAAACGAACCCAAGAAAGGCGTCCAGATTTACTTAATGGATAAAGTTAGATTTTATGCCGAGCGCACTCAATTTATTCGTAATATTGCACACTGAATTTAGACGGGCTTAAGAATATTATAATGGAGCGGATTAAAGAAATTTCAAATATGATGGTTGAGGCGCGCGAGTGGCCGAAATTTGGTGCTGGAGATACAGTAACCCTAACCGTCAAGATTACAGAGGGTAAAAAGGAGCGTCTACAAGCTTTCCAAGGTGTTGTTTT
>JAQCID010000252.1 GCA_027618855.1 Bacteroidota bacterium
TTCTCCGCCTCCTGTTTCTGGACCTACTTTATCTTGAAGGTCGATGATGATTCGCTGTGCTGTTTTTGCGCCTATTCCTTTGACCTTTTTCATGGTGTCTGAATCCCCTGAAGCGATCACTTCTGTGGTTTTTGCTGGATTCATGGCTGAGAGAATGAGTCTCGCTGTGTTCGCCCCGACGCCACTTACCCCTATGAGTAAAAGAAACATCCTACGCTCCTCTTGCGTTGCGAAACCATACAGAGTCATCGCATCTTCTCTAACCACCATATAGGTATTTAGAAAAATACTTTCGTCATCCGTGAGAGCTTCGTAGGTCGTGATACTTATAGAAACAAGGTAACCCACACCACCACACTCAATGACTACATGCGTTGGGTGTTTCTCAATTAATCTTCCGTTTAAATGATAAATCATTCGTGAGATTTATTTTGAGCATCTACGACTGCAAGCCTTACCATATCTACAATTTCCTTCACCGAGGACCCCATCTGCAAAATGTGCACTGATTTCTTCATTCCAAGAAGTACAGGACCTTGCGCTTCAATGCCACCCATTTCTTGCAAAAGTTTATATGAAATGTTCCCTGCAGATAAGTTTGGGAAAATAAGGGTGTTTACCCTGCGCTGGTGCAAAACCGAAAAGGGGAAGCTCTCAGACAACAGATCTTGGTTGAGCGCATAATTTGCTTGAATCTCACCGTCAACGATCAAATCCGGATGATCTCTGTGTAAAATTCGTGCGGCTTCAGACATCTTATGCGCATCTTCTCCTTTGGAAGAACCGAAATTAGAATAACTTAAAAGTGCAATCCTAGGAACGAGCCTCAAGCGCCGAACGGCTTCAGCCATAAGGATTGTGATGTCGACAATCTCTTCAACAGTGGGATTCACCGTGACCGTCGTATCCGCAAAAAACATAGGACCTTCCTTTGTCTGCATAATATACATCCCCGCTACTTTATTGACTCCCTCGGCTTTACCTATAACTTGTAATGCAGGCCTAATCACGTTGGGGTAATTCCTTGTAAGTCCTGAAACCAAAGCATCCGCTTCTCCAGTCTCAACGAGCATCGATCCGAAATAATTTCTTTTTCGCATGGCCCTTTTTGCCTCAATCGCTGTTAAGCCATGACGCTTTCTCTTCTCGTGAAAGAGAGTCCCAAATCGTTTACGCCTCCCTGCTTCCTCTGGACTTCTGGGGTCAATAATTGTCGCTGAATGTAACGCGAGATTGTTTTCAGTGATGAGACGCCCGATTTTTTCTTTTCTTCCAATTAAAATGGGATGCGCTATCCCTTCCTGAACGGCTTGTTCAGCAGCTTTAAGAACTTTATAGTGTTCTGCTTCAGCAAAAACAACTCTTTTCGGATTCTTAGAAGCGCGTTCGCTAATTGACCTTGAAAAATTGGTGGCCTGCCCCAATCGATTTAATAAATTTCTCTCATATTCATCCCAATCAGAAATGGGTTCTTTTGCGACGCCCGAATCCATCGCCGCCTTGGCTACAGCAGGCGCGATTGCAGTAATTAATCTTGGATCAAGTGGTTTGGGAATAATCAATTCTCGACCGAAAAAAAGGGACTGCTCTTCATATGCAACACTCACTTCATCGGGAACCGTTTCTTTTGCAAGGTTTGCAATTGCTCTTACCGCAGCAAGTTTCATTTCGTCATTAATCGCTGTCGCTCTCACGTCTAATGCACCACGGAAAATATATGGAAATCCGAGGACATTGTTGACTTGATTTGGATGGTCACTTCTACCCGTAGCCATAATGATATCCTTTCTGGCTTCTATTGCCTCTGTATATGATATTTCTGGATCTGGATTTGCGAGCGCGAAAACAATTGGGTTTTCCGCCATGCCTTTGATCATATTTCCATCCACCAATCCGCCCTTACTCAAACCGAGAAAGACGTCCGCACCTTTCATGGCATCCGCCAAAGAATTGTATTGCTTTTTTGACGCAAACAATTTCTTTCTCTCTCCCAAATCTTTTCTGCCAGCATGGACATGTCCCGAACTGTCAAAAACGACAATGTTTTCAAGAGACATCCCTAACTGCATATACAAGTCCAAACAAGACATCGCTGCAGCTCCTGCTCCGCTTACGACAATACGCGTGTCTTTAATATCCCTCGAAGTAAGCTCCAATGAATTCAACAATGCCGCTGCCGAGATAATGGCCGTGCCATGCTGATCATCATGCATGACAGGAATATCAAGCTCTTCTTTCAGACGCCTTTCTATCTCAAAGGCTTCGGGAGCTTTAATGTCCTCGAGGTTAATTCCTCCAAAAGTGGGCGCGATTGCTTTCACGGTAGCCACAAATAAATCAACATCTGTCGCATCCACTTCGATATCAAATACATCTATATCTGCAAATACCTTAAAGAGCACCGCCTTCCCTTCCATCACGGGTTTCCCAGCCTCTGGCCCTATGTTTCCCAAACCCAGAACTGCAGTACCATTACTGATGACCGCATCCAAATTTCCCTGCGCGGTTTATTTATATACATCC
>JAQCID010000253.1 GCA_027618855.1 Bacteroidota bacterium
CGGTTTCTAGCAATCCCATCCTCAAACCTAAACGCAACACTTCCCGTGATTGCGACATTGTACTTTTTTGCAAGGTCACGCATCCAATCTAAAGTTTCGCCAGACTTCCAGGAGTCTATGGAATCAAGATTCATTGAAAACCCCGTGGTGAAAACTTCTGGAAGGACGATGAGATCAACGTCCTCCTTCTCCTTTATAAACCTCTGAATGCTTTCAGAAAAGGCCAGGCGATTTGCTTTGGGATCTTCCCAATCGGAGACTGTATCCCTACAATATGTAGCAGGGTCTCTATATTTTGACTTGAACTCATCGAGATTTATAATACGTGTCAATCGCTCGGAGTTTCTTGATGGCTTCATCAATGGTGCTGTCGCCTTTTGCAAAACAAATTCTCAAACGCTTCTCCTCTTTTGCTTCCGAACTTCCAGGCTGTCGAAATGGTGAAATCGGTATCGTTGCGATCCCGTGCTTGATTGTCCACTCCCGAGCGATTTCAATGTCGCCACGGGAATCGAGCTTGCTGTAATCTAGGATTTGGAAATACCCTCCTTCTGCGGGAGAGAAAATGAACTCAGTTCCATCCAAACCTTTTAAGAGTCTGTCGCGCTTCTTTTCATAGATAGGCCCCAGCTCACGCAAATGTTTTGAGGCGTCCTCTGTGATGAGGTACTGAGCGAGTCCTCTTTGAATAGGGGCTCCCGTAGAGAACACATCATACTGATGTATTTTTCTAAGTTCTCTTGTTATTTCTTCCGGCGCTGTAACCCAACCTATTTTCCATCCAGTTGCGTGAAGAAGTTTCCCAAAACTCCCGAACACGAGTGTTCTGTTTTTAAGTCCAGGATGTCCTGCGGCACTTAAAAAAGGTCTGCCATCGTGATTCATGGGCCCATACACTTCGTCACTAAATAAAAAGCAATTTGATTCAGACAGGACATCTGCGAGTTCGTTTAAACCCTCTGAAGTAAAGCATGCACCAGTAGGATTGTGAGGTGCATTGATGATGACCAATTTGGTTTTGTCAGAAATAAGATTACGAATAACCTCAGCATCTATCGCGCCTCCGGGCCCACCTAAACTTGAGGGTTTGGGGAGTGCTGCCCTTGTGATGACTCCTCCCGCCAGATGAACAGCAGGTGCGTATAAATCGTATGCAGGATCTACGATGATGACTTCGTCTCCAGGAAATACGAGTGCCTGTATTGACGCAAACAGCAAAGAGGACGCTCCAGCGCCGATGGTGATTTCAGAGTCTGCATTGTAAAATGCGCCATGCTCGTGATTGTACATTTCAGAGATCCAAGCGCGAAGTCCTGGATCTCCCGCCATAGGTGCATATTGATTGTACCCTTCATCAATCGCCTTCTTTACAGCTTCTTTTAGGTTTGAGGGAGGGGACAGGTCAGGGAATCCCTGCGCCACATTCAGCGCTCCATGTTCTGAAGCCAACGCAGACATCGCAGTAAAAATCGTGGTACCTACCTCGGGCAATTTAGATGGGGGCAGTTTAGGCGTATTCATTTTGATTATTTGAGTCAATCAACGCGTGATTGCAAGTTTTGTCGTGGCTGAGGTTTTGCCATCAGCGTTTGTTGCGAAGATTAAATAGACACCATATGGGGCCAAAGCCCCGTCACTTAACCTCCCATCCCAAATCGCCCGTCCTCCCATTGACTCCACAACCACGATGACTCTTCCGGATGCATCTGTGACATGTACAGTGCTTCCAAAGGCTAAGCCGTCAATGGTAATGGGTCCCTCATGAAAAGCATCGACTGGATTTGGAAACACAAAAACATTCTCCATTTCGGAATCCCAATTGGTGGCTTCACCTAGATATGAAATAATGCCCCGCGTGGTGGCGATGAAAACCTCTCCACTGGCTTGGTTGATTGCAATGTCTTGAATATTGTCTGAAGGTAGGGGGCTGTTTTCTGTAGACAATTGATGTTCTATGGTGAGTCCATCATCACTAAGAACGTAGATGCCGGAGCCAGAGGTTCCGAGCCATTTTCTATTTCCGCCATCAATCTTTATGGAGGTGACTTCCTCTGTTTCAAGAAGGTACTGGTAATTTCCGTCTTGCTGAATCAGTATTTGCGATGCGGTCGTTTCATAGTCATTTTCAAACAGCGCAGCGGATCGATAGAATATTGCAGGTCCCGAAGCCGTTCCGATCCAAATCTCTCCATCCAGATCTTCCTCAAGTGAGTAAATGTAATTTGAAGGGAGCCCTCCGTGATCATCGTCGATGTTTAGAAACCGCCAATCATCATCGGAGGTGTTTGAAGGTGTTTCGTTTGGATCCAACACCATAAGTCCTCCTCCTCTTGGGAGAATCACCCAAACATATCCGTCTCTTGTCACCATGAGTTCACCCACATTGTCGCTGGAGGTAAGGTCATCCCCCAAATCCATCGCAACGAACGTGCCGTCTGCCAAGCGTACTTGCAAGGGATTGTTGCTGAAAAAGTTTGTAAACCACAAGTTCCCAAATTTGTCAAAA
>JAQCID010000003.1 GCA_027618855.1 Bacteroidota bacterium
ACGAATATTTACTGACATCAAAAGTTTGTTTTGTTTTTTTGAATTTATACTTTGCTTTAGACGATAATTATGCCAAACCCAAAGGGCATGACAAACTGTCAACCGCAGCGTTAGTGAGGGCGCAATTTAGCTCTACTAAGAAGCAGAATCTATTGAAAAGAAATAAATGATTGGTTTATTCAGCAACTTCATCTGAACCTGAAGTCTCAAGAGGAGCAGAAAGTTCAGAAGAACTGTCTGTACCAGTTGGCGCAGGAGCAGAATCGGTAGGGAGGAAGCTTTCATCTATGCCGACACTTGCTTCTGAGTTCCCGTTATAAATACCCGCACCAATGCAAGCCACGAAAAGAGCAACGACCAAATACCAAGTGCTTTTTTCTAAAAAGTCTGTTGTCCTTTGAACACCGCCCATAGAAGCTCCTCCAGTAAAGCCAGCTGCTAAGCCACCTCCTTTGGGGTTTTGGACAAGAATTACCGCTCCCAAAAGGAAGGCTATGATCAAAATAATTGCTGTAATGAAAGTACCCATTATTAGTTCTCTTTGTTGTTGCTTAGCTTTTTAAGCTGAAATGCAAAATAAACACTTTTTTCAGGGTATATCAAGGCGAGCCTCTTGAATGCCTTCCTGGCGAGCCCAATTTGACCCTGTTTTGCGTACAATTTCGCCATCGTTTCGGTGACCAAACTCGGGTCGTACGCCAAGCCTCTATTTGCCCACTCCTCAACCGGAGAATCGATGTCTCGAATCGCTCCAATAGATGGATTGTTTTTCCTCAAGAATGAATCAATGATAGCCTCAGAACCTTTCTCTACTTGACTATTTAAACCTCCTACTTCTCCGAAAGAAGTTTCTACCGCTCTTTTTTCGAGCCATTTTCCAAAGAGGGAATTCGCATCTCCTCGCCCTTTAATTTTAAGAATTTCACCTGGTTTTACACCTTCATTTTTTGATGAATCTGGGTCTTTTAAAATACTTA
Organism: Bacteroidota bacterium; assembly: GCA_027618855.1. GTDB lineage: Bacteria > Bacteroidota > Bacteroidia > Flavobacteriales_D > Sanyastnellaceae > UBA974. The sequence continues at coordinate 978 of JAQCID010000003.1, forward strand.
AAATATTTTTTGAAAATATTTTTTTATCACCTCTATCTGGCAGCTCTTTTATGCTCTTTTTGTCGTTTTCGTCTTGAGTCCAACTCTCCATTTCCTCTTTTAATGAAGATTCTATTGCCTCGATGGCCATTTCTCGTTCAATGAACATTTCATCTTCATTTGGTTCGATTGATGTTCTTTCATTTGAATGCCAAACCAATTCAATCAGTTCTTCTTCCGAAACTTCTTCTGTCTCCTTAATGACTTCATGAATTTTCCGTGCCTCTTCTCTAAAAGCCTCCCCAAACATTAATTCAAAAAGTGCTTTTCTAGATTCACAATGCGCTGCAGCAGACAACAAATCCTTTCGTTGATCTAGATGCCCGGCGTCTTTAGAGGCCTTTGCAAGTAACATGCGAAAAGGACCACTGTAGGGGTGGCCTTCTACCAACCCAACCAATTCGTCCCTAACATCAGCAAAACTTACGTTTTTGCGATTTAGCAACGTATTTATTTTATCTAGATTTATCACTGTCAGCTCACCAATTACCTAGGCTTGAATTAAAAATATCTTGCGAAAGAAGCAGGCCGATTTCGTCTACAATTTGATCCTCGATTGAGAATAAATCATCGCTGCTTGACACATCGACAAACCTACTGAAATTCCTTTGAAAACTTAACTTTTCATCAAGCGTATTTGTATAAACAACATCTACTGTGATCGTTACTCTATTCGCTCCAGCTGTCTCATCTCCCTGAACATTAATGGGCTGAACTGTCCACCCCACAACTTTACCTGAAAACTGCAACTCGCCTTCATCCGAATCTAACTTTAGAACTGACTGCCGCTGCACTCGGTCAACCAAAGCCTCGGTGATGCTCAACGCTGAAGTCGCAGAAACAAGTGGATGGATCGCTTCAAATTTAGAAACGCTGAAACCTGAGGTCGATGCCCCGTATGGAGAGTAAACGCCACAGCCCATAAAGAGAGCTGCGACAAATAGTTGAAGATACTTCATCATTTCAAGTCGTATTCTTTAATCTTTCGATAAAGTGTGCGTTCTGAAATTCCAAGCTCTTCAGCTGCGTCTTTTCTGCGATTGCTGTGCTTCTCTAACGCCCGTTTTATTAACTGACGCTCTACATCGACAAGAGATAAGCTTTGCTCAACTTCTTCTACGTCACGCACCCTGTGAGATGCTGTATTTTGGTGAGATTGTTCTCTTAAAATGAGTGGGAATTTAGAGGGTATTGACTCAGATGATGACACCGATTTGAACACCCGATTCACTAACTCCTGCTCTTTGCTCGTCAAGGACTTCGAACTATTTACCAAGCCAAATACCAAGTCTTTCAAATCATTCAATTCCCCCTTCATATCGAAGAGCACCTTGTATAATATTTCCCTTTCATTCCTCCCTGAATCACTTTCTTCAAAACCATCACTTGAACTTTGAACTTTGACAGGCAATCGAGATCTGTGCGTTTCTGGCAAATAGCCCAACACGACATCTGAATTCAGATATCTTTCAGGCTCTAAAACAGACATTTGCTCGGTAATATGCTTGAGTTGCCGAATATTTCCAGGCCATGGATAGTGCTCAATGATCTCTATCGCATCTGGAGTGAGAGACAATGGCGGCATGCGATGCAATTCACTGAAATCTGTTGTGAATTTTCTAAAAAGCAAATGAATATCGCTTGACCTGTCTCTTAGGGGAGGCATTTGAATAGGAACTTGGTTCAGACGATAATATAAATCTTCTCTAAATTTAGCCTTATTAAACGCATCCATAAAATCAACATTTGTAGCTGCGACAACTCTTACATCGGTTTTCTGAGTAAGAGAAGATCCAACTTTCATAAACTCTCCTGTTTCGAGAACGCGCAACAATCTCACTTGGGTCGTGAGTGGAAGTTCTGCGACTTCGTCTAAAAAAATGGTTCCACCATCCGCTTCTTCAAAGTACCCTTTTCTGGAATCTGTAGCGCCAGTAAAAGCGCCTTTCATATGGCCAAACAGCTCCGAATCAATAGTCCCCTCTGGTATTGCTCCGCAGTTCACTACGATGTATTTACCGTGCTTCCTCTTGCTGAACTGATGGACAATACGTGGCATTACTTCTTTGCCCGTCCCGCTTTCACCCAGAATCAATACGGACAAATCTGTAGGAGCTACTTGAGCGGCAATATTTATTGCGCGATCAAGCGACAGACTTGTGCCGATCACTCCCAATCTTTGTTTTATTGACGCTACGTTCATTGTTTTACCGTTCAAATTATGCGTCCGCTTGATCTGTTGTTACTTCTCCCAATAATGTTACAGTGGTACAGGCCAATGCTCTGACATTCACGTAATCGCATGGCTTAAGATCTCCTTTGTCAAAAATCATAACTATGTTATGAGTCGTTCGTCCGAAATACTTTTCATCGCTCTTCTTACTTGGACCTTCTACAAGAACGCGATACACCTTCCCGACCATTTTCTTCGTTAACTCAGATGCATACTGTCGCTGATGAAGAATCACTTCTGAGAGTCGGGCGGCCTTCACTTCTTCAGGGACGTCATCTTCGAACTTACGTTCAGCCAACGTTTTAGGTCTTTCGCTGTATTTAAAATTGTACGCCATAATAAATCCAACCTCCTTCAACAAGGTCATGGTGTCATCATGTTCCTCTTGTGTCTCGCCACAAAATCCTGTTATAATGTCCGTTGACAACTCGCAGCCTGGAAGTATCTCTTTAATCGCAGAAATTCTATTCAAATACCACTCTCGGGTATAGCCTCGATTCATACGTTTGAGCATGGCGCTAGACCCTGATTGAACAGGCAAGTGAATATACTTACATAGGTTTTCATGACGTGACATCGCATGCATTACGTCATCCACCATATCCTTGGGATGGCTCGTAGAAAATCTAACTCTTAGATTTGGGTTGACTTCAGCAACCATTTCAAGAAGTTCCGCAAAACGGACGACTGGCAAGTCTGGGTTTTTAACTTTTCCTTTTATATCTAAATTCCATTTGAAAGAATCTACGTTTTGGCCCAAAAGCGTCACCTCACGATACCCCTTCTCAAAAAGATCTTTTGCTTCAGCCACAATACTTTCCGGGTCCCTGCTTCGCTCACGACCTCGCGTAAAAGGCACCACACAAAACGAACACATGTTGTCGCAGCCGCGCATGATACTTACAAACGCTGTAACTCCTGCGGAATCAAGGCGGATAGGACTAATCTCAGCATAGGTTTCCTCTCTCGAAAGCAGCACGTTGACTGCTTTCTGGCCTCCATTTACTCTTTCTACCAAAGACGGTAAATCTCTATAGGCATCAGGACCCACAACAAGATCTACAAGCATCTCTTGCTCCAGCAAACTCTCCTTTAATCGTTCAGCCATACACCCCAACATGCCGACTACAAGTTGTCTGTTCTTCTTTTTGTAGCGCTTAAATTCATTCAATCGATTACGTACACGTTCCTCAGCTTTTTCCCTGATAGAACAGGTATTCACTAAAATCAAATCCGCTTCTTGGGGGTCTTTTGTAGTTGTATATCCAACGTTATTCATGATGGATGCAATAATCTCTGAATCACTAAAATTCATCGCACAGCCATAACTTTCTAAATACAATTTTTTCTGAACCACAGAATTATTGTCCTCTGCAAAAGCCAAAGTGTCAACGCTAATCGCTTCACCTTGTCTTGCCTCATCAATATTTCTATCACCTTCTCTCATCTACTCAATTTTAGGCAAATGTACTCGTATTATTTAGTACTGACAAATTGTCACCCCTAAAGGGGTACCCCACGGTGCAGAAAAACTAATGAATATTTTGTTGTTATTTCCTGTCTTTTTTCATTTCCTTTGCGTCAGAAATTAAAAAAATGTCGAAGAATCTAGTTATAGTCGAGTCACCTGCGAAAGCAAAGACGATAGAAGGATACCTTGGTAAAGACTTCACCGTTAAGTCCAGCTTTGGTCACATCCGAGACCTCCGTAAGGGCAACAACGCGATAGACATCGAAAATAATTTCGCCCCAAATTATGAGGTGACTGATGACAAAAAGAAGGTTATTACTGAACTCAAAAAAGCACTGAAAGGTGTTGAAACGGTATGGCTAGCGACGGATGAGGACCGAGAAGGAGAGGCGATTTCATGGCACCTCGTCGAAGCACTTGGATTAAACACGAAAAACACGAAACGCATTGTTTTTCATGAAATAACCAAATCTGCAATTCTCAAGGCCATTGACAACCCCAGGGAAGTAAATACAAATCTTGTCAATGCACAACAAGCACGTCGCATACTAGATCGTTTGGTCGGATTCGAGCTAAGTCCAGTACTTTGGAAGAAGGTAAAGCCTAGCCTGAGCGCGGGTAGAGTTCAAAGTGTCGGTGTGAGAATTATCGTTGACCGAGAAAGGGATATCGAAGCACATCAATCCTCTTCGAAATTCAGAGTTGTGGGTAATTTCAAAACTGTTGGAGAGAAAACATTACAAGCGGAATGTAAAACGCGTTTCACAACAGAGGCCGAAACACAGGCCTTTATGGAAACATGCATTCGTAGTTCTCACTCCATAAAATCACTTGAAACAAAACCGGCAAAGAAGAAGCCAACTGGTCCATTTACAACTTCAACACTACAGCAGGAAGCCTCTCGTAAATTAGGATTCTCAGTATCTAGGACCATGAGCGTCGCTCAAAAACTCTACGAAGCTGGACGAATCACATATATGCGTACCGATTCTATGACTTTGAGTGATTCAGCACTGGATGGCGCTGCATCGACTATAAGTGCATCATATGGGAGTGAATACTGTGAAAGGCGCACATTCACGAACAAATCTAAAGGAGCTCAAGAAGCACACGAAGCAATTCGCCCGACTGATTTTTCTGTAAGCCAAAACGACGGCAAGCCCGAGGAAGATAAACTTTATTCATTGATTTGGAAGCGCTCTATCGCTTCCCAAATGGCAGATGCTCGATTAGAGAAAACAACGGTAACAATCGACAGCAGTGGCAGCAGTGAAGTCTTTGTCGCAAAAGGAGAGGTGATCACTTTTGAAGGGTTTCTGAAAGTATATCTCGAAGGCACAGACGAAGAAAATGATGATGATGATGAAGCAAAGGGATTGCTTCCTGCGATGAACAGTGGGGATCCCATGGATAGAATTACAATCGTAGCAACAGAACGTTTTGCAAATCACCCCCCTCGTTATACTGAAGCGAGCTTGGTGAAAAGACTTGAAGAATTAGGCATCGGAAGACCTTCTACTTATGCGTCTACCATTAGTGTCATTCAAAAGCGCGGATACGTTGAAATGCCTGAAAGAGAAGGCAATAAAAGAAACTACAGAGTCATCACACTTGACGGGTTAGACCTTACAGCCAATACTGAATCTGAAAACACCGGTGCGGAGAAAAACAAACTTGCCCCAACAGATATCGGGATTGTTGTCAATGATTTCCTGATCAAGCATTTTGACAAAATTATGGACTACAACTTTACAGCCGGAGTTGAAGAACAGTTCGATCTCATTGCTGAAGGGAAACAGGATTGGCAGGATATGATCAAAGATTTCTATTCTCCATTTAAAATCCAGGTAGATAATACGCTCGAAAATGTAGACCGTGCTTCTGGAGAGCGAATCTTAGGGACGGATCCAAATACTGGAAAACAAGTCCTCGTTCGTATCGGACGATTTGGTCCCATGGCTCAACTGGGCAAATCCGATGATGAAGACAAGAAATTTTCCTCACTTCGCAGTGGCCAAACCTTAGAATCTATCACGATAGATGAGGCCCTCATGTTGTTTAAATTGCCCCGTAAATTAGGGGAATACGAGGGGAAAGTGGTGTCAACTTCTATTGGTAGATTTGGCCCCTATGTGGTTCACAATAGCAAATTTGTTTCTATTAAAAAAGATTCTGACGACGATCCATATACTATAGAATTAGAAAGAGCAATCGAACTTATCCAAGAAAAGGTTGCCGCTGATGCTGCTGCTTTGTTAAAAGTATTCGATGAAGACGAAACCGTACGAATAATCAACGGACGTTGGGGCCCATTCATAAAAGCTGGGAAGAAAAATGTAAAAATCCCCAAGGGCGAAGACCATGAAAAGATTGACTGGGCACGTGCTCAAGAGCTTATCGTAGAACACGATAACAAGCCTAAAACCAAGAAAAAAGCGTTCAAAGTAAAGAAGTAATAACAATTCAGTGTGAACGGTTAATGTCTTCTGTCGGTAAATTTGGTGATTCCATTAACTAAACTTGTGCCTAATTGCAGTTAATACTATAAGCTGCAAGGAATTCGAACCATGAGCCAAGGAATATACGAACTCTTTCAACCGGTTGATCAACCGGTTTTCAGCAATGCCGAAGGAACATCCCGGATTGCGGATAGGATAGATATACATCGTTTCGACTACCAACCAGATATTGAAGGGTGTCGCATTGCGATTTTTGGCGTGAATGACGGTAGAAACAGTGGGGACAATGAGGGATGTTCCGCAGCACCAGATGCGATCAGATCGTGGCTTTACCGTTTAACACCCCCCACCAGATGGGCGCCTGTTGTAGACCTTGGAGATATCCGGGCGGGTTTCGAAGATTCAGACACTGAAAATGCCGTAATTACAGTGGTCGCAGAGCTTGTCCAAATGGGTGTAATCCCCATTGTTTTGGGAGGAGGACAAGACCTGACTTACGCGATGTATGCCGCATTAGAATCTATGGGAAGGCCTATAAACGTAGTGACCGTAGACTCCAGACTGGACTTTGGCGGAGACCCCGAAGTACACACCTCGAGAAATTTCATGAATCGTTTGGTATTGCATGAGCCAAATTACTTGTTCGACTATACAAATGTGGGACATCAAGGATATCTTACAGACCCGGATACGCTTGAACTTTTAGAACGTCTTGAATTTGAAGCCATTCGTCTAGGCACTGTCCACAGCAATGCACAACTTTTAGAACCTACATTCAGGAATTCAGATCTGATTTCGATAGATTTATCATCAATAAGAGCTGCAGACCATCCCGCATCAATTCACGCTGGGCCAAACGGACTGACATCTTCTCAGATTTGTCAACTTGCGCGTTATGCTGGACTGAGTGACAGAATGATCGCACTGGGAGTGTTTGAACACAATCCAGATCTAGATGACAGAGGTCGAGGAGCACATCTGGCTGCCCAAGTAATTTGGCACATGCTTGATGGAATATTTTGCCAAACGGGAGATTATCCCAAATGCAGTGCAGAGGAATACACAAGATATGTTGTTGATTTACCAGGGAATGATCATGAAGTTGCGTTTTTCAAATCAGCGAGAAGTGACAGATGGTGGATGGATGTTCCGATACCTACATCAAAGAAAAACAACAAAGATCATCATCATCTTGTTCCATGTGCTTACGAAGACTATCAGGAGGCTGCTGAGGGGCAACTTCCGGACAGATGGTGGAGGACTTATCAAAAACTAGCATGATGTTATTTGCGAATAAAGTGTCCATCTTCATAAAATTCCTTATCTTGCCACTCTCAGTGAAAGCTGAAACCTGTAAAAATATTGAAAATCAACGAGTTAACATGATACGTAGTTTTCTGCTTATGTTCGTAATGGGTCTTTTTACCGCTTCACTAAGCGCTCAACAAGACCCACAGTTCACGCAATGGTATATGGACCATGCGATGTCGAATATTGCCGCTGCCGGCAATTCAGATTTGATTCAAGTAAATGGTTTTTACCGAAATCAATGGGTCGGATTAGATCGTGCACCTGTAACATCTCTGTTAAATGTGAATGGAAAGCTTGGGTTTATGCCAGGTGGTTTTGGCATTCAATTCTATCAAGACGAATTGGGTTTTGAAGGCAACACAATGGCAAAGGTGGGTTATTCTTATTCTTTGGCACCTTTTGCAGGCGGTACGACGTTAAGCCTGGGAACATCTGTTAGCTACTTCAGCAAGACATTTAAACCGGAATGGATTGCAATTGATGATTGGACACAAGACAATGCTATTCCTTCAGATGGAGAAACAGGATCTGCTATTGATGTAGACTTCGGAGTTTACATCGCGAAGCCGAAAACATTTTATGCCGGTCTTTCTATGACGCACATCGCTCAATCTGAACTTAAGGATGGCGGAACGATCATGAGTATCACACCTGCAAGACATTTTTATGCAATGGGTGGTTACAATTACGCGATTGATGGAGACGTCTTGGTGTTAAGGACGAACCTACTCGCAAAAACAGATTTTAATGCTACAGCCATTGACTTCAACGTAAATGTTATGTATGATGAAATGGTTTGGGCTGGCGTTTCCTGGAGACCCGGAGATGCGGTATCACCCATTGCTGGGCTTCAATACCGCTTGATTAACAAAGACGCGACAAGCTCAAAAGAACAACTTTTCAAAGTGGGTTATTCTTTCGATGCAACCACTTCGGAGTTGCAAACATATTCTTCAGGATCGCATGAATTCTTTCTGTCGTACAGCTTCAAATTTGTTTCTACTCCAATCCTAAACAGATATGCGAATCCAAGATTCCTATAATAAAAGGAACCTTTCTTTCGTTGTATCCGTAACCTCCTAATAAACCTACAAGAAAACTCTATATGAATAAGTTCCTTCTGATACTCATGACGCCAGTACTGCTTGCCGGTTGTTATATGGGACCCCAGGGTGAGCTCGTAGGGGTTCACCCCCGTGAGTACTGGGATCAAGCTAATCCTTATGGTATGAATTACATCCACTTCGGATCGTATACCATGGGACCTAGTGATCAAGATGTTCCATACGCTTTAAACACGCGCGCAAAAACAGTAACTATCCCTGCATTCTATATGGATGTTCATGAGATCTCTAACAATGAATACAGACAGTTTGTAAACTATGTCCGCGATTCATTATTTCTAAACACGCTCGCTGAAAATGACGATGATCGCTATTTTATTGCTGAACAAGATGGCAAAGAGCTAGACCGTTTTATTGACAAGGGTTTTATCCTTAACTGGGAAGAACCTATTGACTGGACTGACGAGGAAGTCTTTGACTTACTTTATGATGAGTATTACCTCCAGGGCTCTGACAGGTATTACAATCGCAAAGAAATAGATACGCGTAAATTAAATTACCATTACTACTGGTTTAATCTTGAAAAGGCGTCCAGCAAAGAAGGACGTGATGAAGATTACGGTGACCCAAATGACTTGGGTCAATGGCACTCTGTCAAGCGCTATTCTGATCGTCAGCAATTTGTTGTAGAGGAAACGATTAATGTCTATCCTGACACGCTTGTTTGGATTCACGACTACGCTTACTCATACAACGAACCTCTGGCAGAAAACTATTTCTGGCATCCTGCATATGATGACTACCCTGTTGTGGGAGTTACTTGGGGTCAGGCTGTCGCATTTAATGCGTGGCGAACTCAAATAATGAATTCGTGGAGAAAGAATGAAGGTCAAACATATATTCAAAAATTCCGTCTTCCTTCTGAAGCAGAATGGGAATATGCAGCTCGTGGAGGTAGGAATCTAGCGCCTTACCCTTGGGGTGGACCATACATTCGAAATGAACAGGGATGTGTCCTTGCCAATTTCAAGCCTATGCGTGGTGATTACGTTGAGGATGCAAATGCATATACTGCACCTGTTGAATCTTACAGCCCAAACGATTACGGTCTATACCAAATGTCTGGAAATGTGGCCGAGTGGACAAATACTGCCTTTGATGAAACGGTATATGATTTCGCTTTCGATCTTGCACCTGACTACGTTTATCATGCAAAAATGGAAGACAGTCAAGCGCTTCACAGAAAAGTAATCAGAGGAGGCTCTTGGAAAGATATCGGATACTATTGCCAAACAGGAACCCGTACGTATGAGTACAGCGATTCTGCAAAAGCATTTATTGGCTTCCGTTCCGTGATGTCCTACCTGGGACGAGGAAAGTCTGGTCCGAAAGAAGAGTGGAACTAAGATTCTCTTCGCATAAAATTAAAATACCTGAAACCCTTGTATCGAGATTTACTCGGTAAGTTATAATTAAAACTAACATTGAAGAAGAATGATACCTGCAAGTAAAAAAATTCATCCATGGATGCCCGGTGGCAAAAAGTTTAAAGAATTTATGTCCAAATTATATGGCTTTGGTGCTGCCATTGTAATTATCGGTGCCCTATTTAAAATTGAGCACATGCCTTTTGCAAGTGAAATGCTTATCATTGGACTGAGTACAGAGGCCTTGATTTTCTTCTTTTCTGCACTTGAGCCACCAGCACATAGCGAACCGGATTGGTCCTTGGTTCATCCTGAGTTGCGATATGAGGGTGAGGATACAAACACGGCAACTACAGCTGTGGAGGAGTTTGATTCTCTGTTAAAAGAGGCGAACATTGATTCTAAAACGCTTAAGAACCTTGGAGATGGCATGAGGAATCTAGGCGACCAAGCAAGTAAAATGAGTGACATGGCGGACGCTGCAGGCGCGACTCAAGAATTTAGCGATTCACTTATAAAAGCATCCAATAGAGTTGATGAAATGGCAAACACCTACGAAGGTGTTTCTGATTCTTTAACAGGTCTCGTTGGATCGAAGGAAGCTGGAAATTCTGCTGGTCAGAATTTGGAGCGTATGAACACAAATCTCGGTTCATTGAATGCAATGTATGAGATGCAGCTACAACAGCTAGAGGCAAATAAAGAGCTTTATTCTGGGATGGGTGAGTTGGTTAAAACGCTTAACGACAGTGTAGAGGATACGAAGGCTTACAAAGAGCACATTGCTGCACTTGCACAAAATCTTGCTTCTCTTAATACTGTTTACGGCAACATGCTCAATGCAATGGGCAACAAAGGTAGCTAGATATGTCAGGAGCAAAAGAGACCCCAAGACAGAAAATGATAGGGATGATGTACCTCGTCCTTACTGCACTTTTGGCGTTGAATATTTCTAAAGAAGTTTTAGATGGTTTCGTGAAAGTTGAAAACAGCCTACTACAAACGCATGCTACTCTTTCATCAAAAATTTACGATACATATTCTGCATTAGAAGGAAAATACTCTAGCAATCCAGTTAAAGTTGGACCGTTTTTAGATCAAGCACAGGCCATTGTTAAAAGATCTGATGACTTGGTTCGCTATATCACTGAACTCAAAGCACGATGTTTGTCTACGTCATCAGGTGATTTTGAAGAACAATCGTTGGTAAATTTTGAGAAATACTTCGGTGTCGATGAAAATGGAAAAGACACCACGTTGAACCTGGCATACATTCGAGTAAAAGATGAATATCAATCTTTAACGCGATACATGGTGGGGGCCGATGCGGAAAACCCAAAAGAAGGAGAATGGACTGCAAATGGCATTAAACTTGCCGTGCAGGAATACCGTGACTATCTTTTAAACATAAGTGTAACAGATGTCGAAGGAAATGTAATCTCACTTCCTGCAAACACGATAAAATCATTAAACGAACGCTTTTCTTTTGAAAAAGAAATGAAATCCGACAAAATGGTGTCATGGGAAATCGCAAACTTCCACAAAATGCCATTGGCGGCTGTGATGCCTCTTATGTCTAAGATGATTATTGACATCAGAGATGCTGAAGAAGATGCAATCGGATGGCTGCTTAACAGTACCGAAGCAAAAAGTTTAAAGTTCTCTAATATAATGCCTATTACTATTCCAGAGTCAAACTATATTCTAAGAGGAGATACGGTGAGGGCAAATATTTTCCTTGCTGCGTTTGATCCAACGAAAAAGCCCGAGGTATACATTGACACCAACAAATGGGATGGCAAAGATTCTTCTGATTTAGACTTTGCAGGTCTTGAACCATTAAAGGTTAATGAGCTAGGTCAAGGTCTCATGGCGATGTCCTCAAGAGGAATAACTCTGGGACAATACCAATATAAAGGAGTCATCAGATATCAAGGTCCTGGAGGAAAGATGAAATCTCAGCAATTCTTTACGCCTACATTTACGATTGCAGAACCTGCGCTTGTGGTCTCTCCAACAAAAATGAATGTCTTCTACCGAGGAGTGCCAAATCCAGTAGAGATTAGTGTCCCGGGAGTCGCAAGCGACAAATTAATTGTGACTATATCTGGAAGTCATAAAATCAAAAAACAAAGTGACGGAACATATATCGTTGAGCCTTCAAACGATTCCAACAAGGAAGCGATTATATCCGTGAGAGGTGAAATGCCCGATGGATCTATCAGCAATCTTGGAAGTCGAGATTTCGTTGTCAAGAGAATTCCTGATCCAATCCCATGGTGGGGAGGCAAAGATCCTTCAGACATGTTGATTAAGACCACAGAAATACTTTCTTTCACTGCTGTCGTAGCTAAAATGCCCGATTTTGCATTTCAAATAAAACCAGAAGTATTGGGCTTTACAATTACGATGAGTAAAGATGGAGTCGTATCAAGTGAAGTGTCTACGAATAATAATATCACATCCTCACAAGAAAAACTATTAAGAAAGGCTAGACCTGGAACTCGGCTTTTCTTTGAGGATGTCAAAGTACGGATGCCTGACAAAACAACTCGTATTTTAAATCTGAGTTTGAAAGTCATAAAGTAAAAAGAAACGATGATGAGCAATTATTTTAAATTTACACTGCTAATTGTAGCAATCTTTACATTGTCATTAGAATGTGACGCACAAGTACAAGATGTTCTTGACGGAGCATACGTTAGACAAACAAGATTCGAGAAAAGAGTCATCCCTTACCCTTATCTCCGTGAAGCTGACGTGATGTATTCCAAGCGTTTGTGGCAAGAGATGGATTTAAAACAAAAAATAAATCATCCTTTCTTCTACCCTATAGAGCCGATTCAAAATAGAAAAAATCTGTTCGACGTGATTAAGGAGGGCTTGCTAGTAGACGGCTCTTTGCAAGCTTATGGAGCTGGCCCAGGAAATGATGAAGATGAGTTTTTTGTCAGAAATAAACTTAGTGTAGACAGTGTTCGCAGTAAACTGAACCCAATTACATACGTACCGCAGTACGATGAAGATGGTGAAGAAGTCGAGCCTAAAAAGGAGCAAATTGCAATCCGCTCTGAATATATTACGAGATACCGTTTGAAAGAAGATTGGATTTGGGACAGACAAAGAAGTGAGAGGTATGTAAGAATTATTGGAATTGCTCCACTTAAAGAAGAATTCAGAGATGGTGAAAGCATCGGTTATCAACCACTATTTTGGTTGTACTACCCTGAATGTAGAGAAGTTTTCGCACATTCTGAGGCCTTCAATCTGTTCAATGACGCTCAGCGCAGAACGTATGAGGACTTGTTCCAAAAAAGATATTTCTCTAGCTACATTGTGAAAGAATCCAATGTGTATAATCGAATAGTGAAAGGTTACGTAAGAGGAATGGACGCGCTCGTTGAATCTGAACGAATCAAAGAGGAATTGTTCTTACTCGAACACGATTTATGGCATTACTGATTTATTGAATATAATCAACTTAAAACGGGAGGCTTAGTGGCTTCCCGTTTTTTATTTACGACCTTTGCCGCCGCATGCTAACAGTCACACAACTTGGGGTTCACTTTGGAGAACGTACGCTATTCGAAGGATTAAACTTATTCATCGGTAAGAGGGAGAGAATAGGTCTTGTAGGACGTAATGGTGCTGGGAAGTCAACCTTAATGTATATCCTTGCAGGGATTAACAAACCATCTGAGGGAACTGTAAGTTATCCCAATGATTATAAGATAGGATACCTTCCCCAAGAAATGTCTCACAATGAAGGCGAAACCGTTTTTGATGAAGCTGCGAGTGCATTTGCTGAAGTAAAACAATTGGAAGCACGTATTGCAGAAATAACTGAAGAGATCTCATCAAGACTTGATTATGAAAGTAGCGAGTACTCAAGGCTGATTGATGAGCTCACAGATGCAAATACGAGATTAGATATTATAGGAGCAGGTAATTTAGAGGAAAACATCCATCGGATATTACAAGGTTTGGGTTTCAAAGATGAAGACTTACAAAGGAAGATGTCTGAGTTTAGTGGAGGATGGAAGATGAGGGTCGAGCTCGCAAAGCTTCTGTTAACAAACCCAAATCTTTTGCTCCTTGACGAGCCTACAAATCATCTTGATATAGAAAGCATCCAGTGGCTAGAGGGTTTTCTAAAAAACTATGCTGGAGCTATTTTACTTATTTCACATGACAGGATGTTCCTTGATACATTAACAGAAAGGACCATTGAAATAAGTCCATTCAAATTGTATGATTTTAAGGCGCCATATTCTAAGTACCAAGTTTGGAGAGAAGAAGAACGAGATAGACAGTTGCAAGCATCCAAAAATCAGAAGAAGTATATTGAAGAAACTCAAGTTCTAATCAATAAA
>JAQCID010000004.1 GCA_027618855.1 Bacteroidota bacterium
GCACACCACCCAGGAACAAACGTTGGAATCGGCAAGGATCACACCTTGTACGCCCTCACTGATGGAATTGTTGAATTCCGTAAGAAACGTAACAACCGCTCGTTTGTATCCATTGTCTCTGCATTAGAGGCTGTGGGAGTCGAAGCGTAATAGGATTTACTTCCTCAAACTCTTTAAAGGACTCCCGTCCCCTTCGGGGCGGGAGTTTTTGTTTTAAAAACAGTTTTATTTTGGACTAAAACATCCGAAATTACCCCCTAGAAAATGCTTACACTTACTTATTTACGAGAAAGTCGCGAAAGCGTCATAAGCGCTCTCGCAAAAAGAGGCTTAGACGTCACCGAATCGGTGGACCGCGTTTTGGCTCTAGATGTGGAACGTCGCGTCATTCAAAAAGAGCTCGACGACACTTTGGCAGACAGCAATACGCTTAGCCGCCAGATTGGGGAACTCATGCGTGAAGGAAAACGCGAAGAAGCAGAAGCGGTCAAGACTGCTACTTCAGGACTTAAGACGCGCTCGGGAGAACTCAAGGAAAAAATGTCCGCACTAGAGAGCGAAGTACATGAGCTTCTTTCTCACCTGCCTAATACACCCAGTGACCTCGTCGTTGCAGGAAATTCAGAAAAGGACAACGAACTTATCGAAAGTTGGGGGGATTTGCCTGATCTCGGGAATCACAAGAAACCACATTGGGACATCGCCAAGGAGAAAGATTTAATCGACTTCGATCTGGGAGCAAAAGTGACTGGAGCTGGCTTTCCATTTTACAAGGGCAAGGGCGCAAAACTACAACGTGGACTTATACGTATGTTCCTTGACAAGGCAGATGAAGCAGGCTATACTGAATACATCCCGCCATTGATGATCAATGAAGAAAGTGGATTCGGAACAGGTCAGCTTCCTGACAAAGAGGGGCAGATGTACCACATGAAGGTAGATGATCTCTATATGATTCCGACTGCTGAGGTACCTCTGACGAATATTTATCGGAATACCTTGCTCAATGCTTCGGATCTTCCCATCAAACTTTGCGGCTACACCCCTTGTTTCCGTCGTGAGGCCGGGTCTTATGGCAAAGACGTTAGGGGGCTAAATAGACTCCATCAATTTGACAAAGTTGAGATCGTACAAATACAACATCCTGACAAATCTACTGAAACGCTAGACTCTATGGTAGACCACGTAAAGGGCCTGCTTAAAGAACTTGAACTGCCTTATAGGGTATTGCGCTTGTGTGCAGGTGACATGGGGTTTACAGCGGCCATCACCTACGATTTCGAGGTTTGGAGTGCGGCACAAGAAATGTGGCTTGAAGTGAGTTCTGTATCGGGATTTGAGACGTTTCAGGCGAACAGGCTTAAGTGTCGATTTAAAGATGCCGATGGCAAGAACCAACTCGTTCATACATTGAATGGATCGGCTTTGGCACTTCCAAGAATTGTCGCAGCTCTTCTAGAAAATCATCAGGACGCAGACGGAGTGAAGATCCCTCAAGCGTTGGTTCCTTATTTGGGGTTTGATCGAATATAAAACTCCAATGAAGAACAACCGCCTCTCTCACCTTTTTCTCTTTTGTGTTGCCTCATCTCTCGTGTTGATTCAGTTTGGATGTGGTGAAAACAAAACTCAAATTGAGTTGAATAAGGCATTGGAAGTCATGGAGAGTATCTCTGAAAAATTAGCAGAATTCCCCATGGATTCCATCGCAAATGTTCAGGACAGAATGAGTGCGGCAAAAGATGATATTCGATGGTTGGGAATAGATAGCAATGTTGTTTTCGTGAGAGCAGATGTTAAGGTGATTGAAGGGTTGTCAAAAGCAAGTCGATTTTTAAAAGATGCCTCGAGTAGATATAAAGGTCTCATGAATGAGACCGATCGTTGTAAAAAACAACTTTATAGCTTAGGAGAAGTGATCGAATCAGGAGCAAACAGAGACGCTCTGGGAGACACCATCGACGACGAATATATCAAGACAAATGCGCGTTTTGAAGTTGAAGCCGTAGCTACCCTTGGAAAATTGGTCGATGAATCAATTCGGTTAATAAGGTTGGGCCTTGAAGCAGATTCTGCTGGTTGGGAAGCCATTGACAGCTTGCTCGTGGCAAAAAAAGGGGAGTGGGCGCGTGGAGTATCCGGAAATGAAACGGAGAAAGAATTATGAAACGCGCAAAGAAAATAATCTACGGACTGTTTTTGTTATCTACAGGACTGTCATTTTCTTCTGCCGAGGTTTCAGCCCAAACCGATTTAGAACTCGCTGAGTTCTATTATAACGAAGGGAGTTACGAGCAGGCTCAGCTCTACCTCGTTGAGATATACAAGCGCAACAAAACAAACGCTGTGTATCAAATGTATTATCAATCGCTCCTCGCAATGGACGATTTCGAAGGGGCAGAATCGCTTGTGATGAAGCGTCTTAAAGGGATGCACCAGAACAGCAAGAGTACAGCGTACGTAGATTTGGGATCTTTGTACCTCCATTTTGACAAGCTCGATTTGGCGAGGGAAGCGTTCGACAGTGCGCTCGAACTACTCCAACCGGGGAAAAACCAAGCAGTGAGGCTGGCAAATGAATTCATCAAGCTTGACGAGCTTGACATGGCCTACAAGACCTATCGCAAGGCGCAAAGTTTAGGGACGACTGACTTTCATTACCAATTCGCGGACCTCCAAGGAATGCGAAGAGACTATCAGGGGATGGTGGAGAGTTTTTTAGAACTTCTGCATAAAACACCTACATATTTAAGGACTGTTCAAAACAGCTTAAACAGGAACCTCCGATTACAGACAGAACCTGAAAATGGAGAGATGGTAAGGACTGAGCTTCTTAAAGCAGCCCAGAGATATCCTGATGACACGATCTTTCCAGAAATGCTCGTCTGGTATTTTACACAAGAAAAAGATTTTTCATCCGCATTTATTCACGCCAGATCCTTGGACTTAAGAAGCAAGGGGGTCGGTTTGAATGTCATGGAGTTGGGGAACACGGCCGCCGCAAATGATGACCTAGAAACAGCCATAGATTGTTATGGCTATGTCGCGGCAAAAGGAGTCGATTCTCCCTATTTTTTCACCGCCAGGAATGAACTGTTACAAGTCCGCTTTCATGCGCTCACGAAAGAAACGCCGCCAAATTTTGATGGATTAACATTGTTAGAAGAGGATTATGCTGCGAGCATCAGAGATCTTGGGGTGAAGTCTGAGACTTCAATCATGCTGAAAAACCAAGCACACATCCTTGCTTTCTTTCTGGACAGAGGAGATGAGGGAATGGCAATCATGGAAGAAGTTTTGAGCATAGCCGGTCTAAATACCAGGGTGGCCGCTGTATGCAAATTGGAGCTCGGAGACATCTATGTCTTTGAAAATCTGGTTTGGGATGCTTCACTCCTATTCTCTCAAGTCATCCTTGATTTTAAAGACGACCCTTTGGGGCACGAAGCAAAATACAGAAATGCGCGAATCAGCTACTACACTGGTGATTTTGCTTGGGCCCAAACCCAACTTAACGCGCTTAAGGCATCCACATCCAAACTCATCAGCAACGACGCGATCAACTTGAGTCTTCTCATTACGGACAACTTTAATTTAGACACCATCGTTGAACCGATGGAAATGTATGCCAGGGCCGACCTCCTCATTATGCAGAGGAGATATGGTGAGGCCTTTACAACATTAGATACACTCATTGAGAATTGGCCCGGTCACGCCTTAGAAGATGAGATCTTAATGTTAAAAGGGGATCTTTCTCTTCAAAATGGTGATGTAGAAAGTGCACTTACGTATTATCAAGAAGTGGTCGATTTACATTTCGATGACATCACTGGTGATGATGCGCTTTATAATCTAGCTGTGATCTATGATGTCAAACTGAACGATTTGGTGAAAGCGCAAGCGTTGTATGAGAAATTGATTTTCGAGTTCTCTGGATCACTTCACGTCATAGAAGCCCGCAAGCGATACCGGGAACTCAAAGGAGAAGAGGTGGGAAGTATAGAGGGTTTTGAAAGTCCCGAGGAAGAATCCATTTCCAAGCCATGATCCTCTACAACATTACCATTTCTGTAAATGCAGAATCGGCCTCGGAATGGCTCGAATACATGGTCAACGACCATATCCCTTCTGTACTTGCAACAGGCCATTTCCGCGATTATAAATTGTGTCGTGTGGAAGGCGATGAGGAGGGTGGGAAGACCTTTGCTGTTCAGTATGTCGCACATTCTCTCGCCTCATTTAACAGATACCAAACTGAATGTGCCCCCGATCTACAGGACGATTTTATGAAGAAATGGGGGACCAAAGCAGTCGCGTTCCGGACAATTTTACCCCTACTTCACGAAGGGAAGGCGGAGAAAGTCGAGAAAGACAAAGCATGATTAAACCAAAAAAATATCTGGGTCAACACTTCCTGGTTGGACCGGGAATAGCGCATCGGATTGCGGAATCTGTCACTTGTCACAGAGGATGTCATTCTGTATTGGAAGTAGGACCTGGAACTGGCGCTTTGACGGTTCCACTTCTAGACCGAGGAGACCTTGATCTTCATGTCGTAGAGTTGGACGAGGAAAGTGTAGAATATTTGGTCACAGAAGAATTACTGCCTTCAAATAGAGTACATGGCGTGGATCTCTTAAGGTGGAATCCAGATCTCGCATTTCCCGATGGAGCACCTTTTATTGTTGCGGGAAATTTCCCTTACAATATTTCATCTCAGATCTTATTTCAAGTTTTAGATTGGAGAGAGAGAGTCCCCGAAGTTGTGGGGATGTTCCAAAAAGAAGTTGCACAAAGAATTGCCGAGGGCCCAGGCTCTCGAACATATGGAATTCTAAGTGTGCTGCTACAAACCTATTACGACATCGATTACCTCTTTACCGTAGACGAAGACGCTTTCGATCCACCTCCCAGAGTGAAAAGTGGTGTGATCCGTCTCAGACGTAATGATTTGATTGACCCTGGGTGTTCGTTCTCTCATTTAAAAAGAGTTGTAAAAGGAGCGTTCAACCAAAGACGTAAAACCCTTAGGAATGCCTTGATTAGCGCTGGATTTCCAGAGGAAGTGATCCCCGAAGAATTCTTGAAAAAACGCGCTGAACAACTCAGTCCAGCAGATTTTCACAGACTGTCTGTGGCACTTATCCCTCGCTAAGCCTTGCTGACTTAACTTTGCAATGGATGACTGACAAATGAGACATGAAACTTGAACAAGGACTTAAGATGAGTAAGACCGTAACATTGGGGGAGTTTATCATGGACCGACAAGCCGCATTTCCGTTCGTGTCTGGTCAATTGACTCGTCTACTGACTGACATCGGGGTCGCATCAAAAATCGTTAATCACCAAGTGAACCGAGCGGGTTTGGCAGGAATACTCGGGGAAGCTGGGTCGGTAAATATCCAAGATGAAGCACAGCAGAAGCTTGATGTTTTTGCAGACCTAACCTTTATGAGAATTCTCTCGGCTGGGGGTTCTGTTGCAGGAATTGGATCCGAAGAACAGGATGAGCCTATCGAATGCGGAGATGAGGGAAAGGCTGGGAAATACATCGTCCTAATCGATCCATTAGATGGCAGCTCCAACGTCGATGTGAACGTAAGTATCGGCACGATTTTCAGTATTCATCGCCGCACAACTCCGATGGGAGAGCCATTGACTGAGCAGGATTTCCTTCAAGCAGGAACAAGTCAAATTGCCGCAGGATATATTTTGTATGGGTCTTCTACGATGCTTGTTTACACAACTGGAACTGGAGTCAACGGATTTACGCTTGATCCTGCCGTAGGAGAATTCTTTCTGTCGCATCCTTCTATGACATTTCCAGAAAAAGGTCGGATTTACTCTGTGAACGATGCCTTACTTGACAAATGTTCTGCACCCGCTCGCAGTTTTGTTGAGGGATGCCGCCAAACACGAGGGGCAAGGTTTAGGGCAAGATATATCGGGTCTTTGGTGGCCGATTTTCATCGAAACCTCATCCACGGTGGGATCTTTCTCTATCCATCCCTGCTTAAAAAGCCAAATGGAAAACTAAGACTGCTCTACGAATGCGCGCCACTTGCATTTATTGCTGAAGAGGCCGGTGGAATGGCGATAGATGATGACGGAAGGGTCATGGATTGCATCCCCACAGAATTGCATCAGAGGGCTCCTTTTTATGTCGGAAATAAAAACCTTGTTCAGGCCTTTATGGCATGTCAGCTCGCTGAGAAAAATCCTGCAATGGACACTGTCCCTAAGCGAGAAAACTAAGCTTATCTTTATCGTCCTTGAAGAGCGCGATGAGACCCGACGATTTATTGAATTTCTACCGCAGAGATGCGCGGACAGGGAAACTTATGCGTGCCCTCGAAAACAAGGGGTCGAAAGTTGAGCTGAAAGGTGTTGTGGGTTCTTCCCTGGCATTCGTGGCAGCAGGTATTCTAGAACGGGAGGCCGAAAACAAATTGGCGGGGAGTGGCGAGCTAAATCACCACGTTTTCGTTCTTGAGGACAAAGAACATGCGGCCTATTTCATGAACGATTTGGAGCAAATTCTAGTTGTAAATCCACGCCCGATATTTCTTTTCCCCAGGTCTGCGCGTGTGCCCTATCAAGAGGAGGTCACGGAAAATGCAAATGTCTCAATGAGGGCTGAGGTGTTGAACGAAATTAATGGTGGCCGTGAGGGGTGTATCGTCGTTAGTTATCCCGGAGCACTAAGCGAAAAGGTCATCACCCAGAAAGAATTGAGTGCGCAGACCTTTGGGTTGGCCTTGGGAGATAATTTTACGTTGGATTTCTTGGATGAGGTTTTTCTCGAGTACGGGTTTGAGAAGGTGGATTTCGTCTATGAACCTGGGCAATACGCGATGAGGGGAGGAATCGTAGATGTATTCAGCTTTTCATTTGATCATCCATACAGGATAGAATTCTTCGGTGACGAAATCGAGAGCATCCGTAAATTCGATCCTGTATCACAGCTCAGTGTCAATAAACGTACGCGCGCAACGATCGTTCCAAATGTGGGTGACAAAAAACTGCACAAACACAATGAGGCGTTCTTCAGCTTTATTCCTTCGAAATCCGTGGTATGGATGACAGATGTGAAAAGCTGTGAATTGGGGTTAGAAAAGGAGCTCGAAAAAGCAACTGCGCACTACGAGAGGTTGGTCGGCGAGACAAAGAGAACGCCCCCCGAGGATCTCTACCTCGACCCTGATGTTTTTGTGGGGCTCATCAAAGATTTCTCGGTGGTAGAATTTGGAGGAGGGACTACTTTTACAGACCGCTTGACCATCGCCTATGGGATGACGGAGCAGCCCGTTTTTAACAAGCATTTCGATATGATCGCGACGAACCTGATTGCAAACAACAGGAACGGATACGTGAATGTGATTGTCTCAGGTCAAGCGACTCAATTGGAACGTCTACACGATATCTTCTCCGACAGACAAGATGACAATGGGGAGAAAAGCCCTGACGTCCCCTATACGCCGATTCCCATGGAACTCAGCCAGGGATTTGTGGACAAGGACCTTAAAGTTTTGGTCTATACCGATCACCAACTGTTTGACAGGTATCACAGATTCAGACTCAAGGACGGATTTAGAAAAAGCAAAGAAGCGCTCACAATCAAAGAGATGATGGCTCTCGAGGTCGGTGATTTCGTGGTGCATATCGATCACGGGATTGGAGAGTTTTCGGGGCTACATAAGATTGAGGTCAATGGGAAAGAACAAGAGGCAATCAGGCTTTCATATAAAGGAGGCGATGTGCTGTATGTGAGTATTCACTCGCTACATCGCATCTCTAAGTTTACATCAAAAGAAGGGACAAAGCCTTCGGTGAATAAACTAGGCACAGCGACTTGGGCAAATACAAAAGCAAAAACAAAGACACGGGTCAAGCAAATTGCGTACGATCTACTGAATCTCTATGCCCAACGAAAAGCTTCAGAGGGCTTTGCCTTTGCGCCAGATACGTACATGCAGCACGAGTTGGAGGCCAGTTTTATGTTTGAAGACACCCCAGACCAAAACGCCGCGACGAAAGCCGTGAAGGAGGATATGGAAAAGGTCGTTCCTATGGATCGGCTTATTTGTGGGGATGTTGGTTTTGGGAAGACGGAAGTCGCAATACGTGCAGCTTTTAAAGCCGCAACAGATGGGAAACAAGTCGCAATACTTGTTCCTACAACCATTCTATCGATGCAACACGCGAGAAGTTTTGCGCGTCGCCTGAAGGATTTTCCTGTTACTGTAGACTATGTCAATCGATTTAAAACGGGCAAGGCGCTGAGCGAAACCCTCGCGAAAGTGGAGTCTGGGGAAGTCGATATTTTAATCGGAACCCATGCACTTGTGGGGAAACGGATCAAGTTCAAGGACCTCGGTCTCCTAATCGTGGACGAAGAACAGAAGTTTGGTGTGGGGGTGAAGGACAAACTGAAAACGATGCGTGCAAACGTGGATACACTCACGTTGACCGCTACACCCATTCCGAGAACACTTCAGTTTTCACTTATGGGGGCGAGAGATTTGAGTATCATCCGCACCGCACCTCCGAATAGACATCCCGTTGAGACCATCGTCACTACCTTCAATGAGGAGATGATTCGTGACGCCATAAGTTATGAGGTGAGTCGCGGAGGGCAGGTATATTTCGTTCACAACCGCGTCCAAAACATCAAAGATGTGGCGGGGATTATTCAGCGCCTATGTCCTGATGTCCGCATAGGGATAGGTCATGGACAGATGGAGGGCAAGAAGCTCGAAGACGTGATGGCGCGCTTCATCGAAGGTGGATACGATGTTCTGGTGGCAACGACGATTATCGAAAGTGGAATTGACATAAGCAACGCAAACACCATCTTGATCAACGATGCACATAAGTTTGGTCTCAGTGACCTTCATCAACTTCGAGGAAGAGTAGGCAGATCAAATCGCAAAGCATTTTGCTATCTCATGGCGCCACCTTTAAGTTCATTGCCTGCGGAGTCTAGAAAGAGATTGCAGGCGCTTGAGCAGTTTAGCGATCTGGGGAGTGGGGTCCAAATCGCAATGCGAGACCTGGATATACGCGGAGCAGGAGACTTGCTTGGGGCGGAACAAAGTGGGTTTATTTCTGACATCGGGTTTGAAATGTACCAGCGCATTCTCGCCGATGCCGTAAAGGAGCTGAAAGAAGATAAGTTCAATGAACTCTTTGAAGAAGAAAGAAGAGAAACGGGAAAGTATGTGGAGGAGACCATTTTAGAAACAGATTTCTCCATCTTAATTCCTGACCACTATGTGAGTGATATCCCAGAGCGCATTTCTCTGTACAGGGAGCTCGATGGACTGGATACGGAGCTTGCTTTGGCGGTCTATAAGGACAAGCTTGAGGATCGATTTGGTACGCTGCCCGAAGAAACGGAAGAACTCCTCATTACAATGCGATTGAGGTGGGTTTCTAGAATCCTGGGAATGGAAAAAGTAATTCTAAAGTCTGGAAAATTAATCGCAGCATTTGTGAGTGAAGAAGACAGTCCATATTTCCAGGGGCCCATGTTTGCACGCGTGCTCAACTACCTCAAAGACAACTCCCGAAATGCAAGTATGTACCAACGCAATGGAGCGCTTCGACTTAAAATAGAAAACATCAACTCCATACGCCTGGCACTCGGAATTTTTGAAGACATGGCGGGCATGAGTGCCGCAGAGGCCGCAGACATGACAAGCGGAAGAAAAGCTGCCGAAATTGCATTAAAACGCAGTAAAGAGGAGAAAAACGCACAAAAAAGCGCTTAAAATGTCAGAAATCGTAACTTTTCACACCTTAGATGATTTCCTGGAAGGGCAGGTTTTTGTCATTGACAAGCCTTTGGAGTGGACAAGTTTCGATGTGGTCAATAAAGTCCGCGGAACCATTCGTCACACCTTTGATATTCGAAAAATCAAGGTCGGACACGCAGGCACACTAGATCCGCTTGCATCGGGTGTCTTAATCATTTGCACAGGTCGCAAAACGAAGACGATAGACCTTATTCAGGCCGGAGAGAAAACCTATACTGGGACGATTCGGCTCGGGGTGACCACGCCTTCTTTCGATGCGGAGACAGAGGTCAACAACTGGGGAGATGAATCTCACATTGACAAACTAGATTTGGAATCTATTTCCCACGCTGCAACTCAAAATCTAATCGGTAATTTGGCGCAGATTCCTCCCCAATTTTCAGCAAAAAAAGTGGATGGAGTGACCGCATATAAAGCAGCGAGAAAAGGAAAAACCGTCGCGCTTCAACCCAAAGCTATCACGGTCGTGTCTTTTAAAATCAATTCTTTCACCCAAGAGAAAATAAAGGGGGCAAATGACAAATCCCATCCAGTCGTTGATGTGGGATTTGAAATCGTTTGCTCAAAAGGGACGTATATAAGAGCGCTCGCAAGAGACCTGGGTGAGATCTTGAAAGTAGGCGGAACGTTAACCTCTTTAAGACGCACAAAAAATGGAAACTTTGATGTTGAAAATGCGTGGGATTTAACTGAATTACTTGAATCTGTCAAGTCTTGTGCACCTGCAACAAAAAATGAGTGAAAACACTTGACTTGCATACTGTTTTTCATTAGTTTCGCGCGCCGACAATCAAGCGTCGCAAAAACCCCACTCCCATGGCCGCTCAACGTATGAAACTTTCGCATTTTCGATTCGACCTTCCGGAAGAACAAATTGCACAATATCCGCTAGAAAATCGTGACGACAGCCGCATGATGATCGTGGATAAAAAGACAGGTAAGTTTGAACATAAGATGTTCAAAGACATTATCGACATGTACGATGAGGGTGATGTGTTTGTCGCAAATGACACCAAGGTTTTCCCTGCTCGTTTATATGGAAATAAGGAGAAGACAGGAGCTGTAATAGAGGTGTTTTTACTTCGTGAATTAAACGAGGAAAGCAGACTTTGGGATGTGCTCGTTGATCCTGCACGTAAAATACGTATCGGAAACAAACTCTATTTCGGTGACAACGATGAACTCGTTGCTGAGGTAATCGACAACACCACCTCTCGTGGCCGCACACTTCGCTTCTTGTTTGAAGGAACCTCCGCTGAGTTTATGGCAAAAATCGTCTCACTGGGCGAGACCCCTCTGCCCCGCTACATCGATCGTGGAACGGAGGACATTGACATCGAACGGTTTCAAACCATTTATGCCAAAACAGAAGGCGCCGTAGCTGCACCTACCGCTGGACTTCATTTCTCAAAGCAGCTTTTGAAGCGTTTGGAAATTAAGGGCATCGACATGTCATTTATCACGCTACATATCGGTCTGGGTACATTTAGAGAGGTACAAGTTGAAGACATTACAAAACACAAAGTCGACAGTGAGCAACTGATCATCGGCAAAGATTGTGTCAATCGCGTGAACCAAGCAAAAAAGGAAGGCCGTCGCATATGCGCTATCGGTACGACTGCAATGCGCGCGATGGAAACTTCTGTAAGTACCACACAAACGCTCAAGCCATTTAAAGGATGGACAAATAAATTCATCTATCCGAAATACGACTTCAGTGTGGCAGACAGTTTGCTCACAAACTTCCATACACCTCAATCCACACTCCTCATGCTTCAATCTGCTTTCACAGGTCACGAGCTTATTATGGAGGCGTACAATGAGGCCATCAAAGAAGGTTACCGTTTCTACGCATACGGTGACGCTCTGCTTATTAAGTAACCTGATTGGGGTTATCTTTGCCCCATGAAAAAATTCCTTTTTGGTTTTCTTGCCTCTGCTCTATTTGTCGTTTCTGGCCATGGCCAAACCTTAAATATCGGAGACCCTGCACCCTCTGCATCATACAAAATGATGAACATCGATGGGACCCTTGTGTCTATCGAAGATGTCAAAAAAGACAATGGGGCTTTGGTCATCTTTACATGCAATTCATGTCCTTTCGTAGTAGGTAGAGGCGAAACAACTGAAGGTTGGGAAGGCCGATACAATAAAATCATCGAGTTAGCTTCTGACAATGGATTCGGCACGTTGCTTGTGAATTCTAATTCCGCAAGAAGAGATGGAACCGACAGTTTTGTAGAAATGAAAAGTCACGCGATGGAAATGGGATATCTGGCGCCATACGTATTGGACGAAGAAAGCAAGCTCGCAAATAATTTTTCAGCACGCACTACACCTCACGTGTTCCTTTTCAATGCAGACCTCGAGCTTATCTATGTCGGATCTATTGACGACAATGTAGACAGCGCTGAGGGAGTGGAGGAACATTTTCTGAAAGATGCAATCACGCGCTCGGCAGAAGGCAAGCGAATCAAAACCACATCCACCAAAGCAGTGGGTTGCTCTATCAAAAGAGCGAAGAGTTAAGAGTTAAAGAAGTTTTTCTAAAGTGGAATGTTTCCGTGCTTTTTGCGCGGGGTATTCCTCACCTTGTTCTTGAGCATGTCGAAAGCACGTATCAGCTTCTCTCGTGTGTCTGAAGGCGTGATCACCTCGTCTACATACCCTCTTGATGCGGCGTTATATGGGTGGGCAAAGAGCTCCGCATACTCGGCTTCCTTCTCAGCAAGTTTGGCTGCAGGATCTGTGGCCGAAGAAATCTCCTTTCGGAATATAATCTCCGCCGCACCTTTGGCGCCCATCACCGCAATCTCGGCGGTAGGCCAGCTGTAAACCATGTCTGCTCCGATGTTCCGACTGTTCATCACATCGTAAGCACCCCCGTATGCCTTCCGAGTAATGACCGTAATGCGAGGAACCGTTGCTTCGGAGAAGGCATAGAGCAATTTCGCGCCGTTTGTAATGATCCCGTTCCACTCTTGATCGGTTCCAGGCAAGAACCCCGGAACATCTTCTAGCACGAGGAGAGGAACATTGAAGGCGTCACACGTTCGAACGAAACGCGCTGCTTTTTTCGAGGCCTGGATGTCCAAAACGCCCGCCAGAAACGCCGGTTGATTTGCGACAACTCCAATAGATCGACCAGCGAGTCGTGCGAACCCGACGACGATGTTTTCAGCGTAATCTTTTTGGACTTCTAGAAAAGAATCCGCATCCGAAATTTCAAAAATGGCTTCACGAATATCGTACGGTTGTTGTGCGCTCTCGGGGATGAGCGTGTCTAATTTCTCCCGCTTTTCATTTGTCGTATTCTGATAATTCAGGAGCAATGGATCCTCCTCACAATTCTGTGGAAGGAAACTTAGAATCTGCTTTGCCTGCTCGATCGCTGCCGCCTCGTGGGGAGCTGTAAAGTGCGTGACGCCTGATTTCGTGGCATGGGTTTTTGCGCCTCCCAACTCCTCCGAAGTAACCTCCTCATGGGTCACGGTTTTCACAACGTTTGGCCCTGTCACAAACATATAAGACGACCCCTCCACCATCAATGTAAAATCTGTAAGAGCCGGAGAGTACACCGCTCCTCCCGCACACGGGCCGAGGATAAGCGAAAGCTGAGGCACTACCCCACTCGCCCGCACGTTGCGGTGAAAAATATCAGCGTATCCACCCAAACTCACTACCCCCTCCTGAATCCTTGCCCCACCACTGTCGTTCAGCCCCACCACGGGCGCTCCATTCTCCAGTGCGAGGTCCATAATCTTACAAATCTTCTCGGCATGTGCTTCCGCCAGAGACCCTCCCAAAACGGTAAAATCTTGACTGAAGACATAGATCAGTCTCCCATTGACCTTCCCATATCCCGTCACCACTCCGTCCCCTAAAAACTTCTGTTTGTCTAGCCCGAAGTTTGTGGACCTATGCGTGACGAGCATCCCCAACTCCTCAAAAGTACCTGGATCCAACAACAAACTGATGCGCTCTCGCGCGGTGAGTTTGCCTTTTGCATGTTGAGCCTCGATCCGCTTCTCCCCTCCCCCTACGAGCGCTTCGGCCCGCATACTCTCAAGTCGTTCAATTGGCGTTTTTTGCTTGTCTTGCATGTCGCTAATTTACTGCATCGACACGAAGATTGAATATCACTTTTTATAAACACCTCGAGTTGCGTGCCATTCTCAACATTTAGAACAACGTTGATGAACCTAAAGCTACCCGTCACAAAATCACATGATTATTTCATGGTTCTGATTGTATTAAAGTGAATGCAAAAAGAAATCACAGAAGAATACTCAAAAAAACTACTTCATCGGAGGTACAGCACTAACACCCAAAAGACATATCTCAGTCTATTCAAAAAATTTGTTTTGTTTTTCAAATCCCGACAGATAGATGAAATCACAAAGCCCGAAATCGAGGAATATATTTACTTTCTCATTCAATCAAAAGACATCAGTTTCAGTACACAAAATCAGATCGTAAATGCCATTAAATTTTATTACGAACATGTCCTCAAAAGAGAGCGACTCACCTATTGGATAGACAGGCCTCGGAAGGCATTCAAGCTGCCCACAGTCATCAGTGAGCAGTCGATTCTACGCATGCTAGAAGACACGAAAAATATCAAGCACAAATGCATCATCGCTTTGCTGTATTCAAGCGGTCTTAGGAGGTCAGAACTTCTCAATTTAAAAAAAGGAGATATCGATTATGAACGAATGATGATTACTGTCAGAGGTGGAAAAGGGAATCGCGACCGAGTTTCGCTTCTTTCCGAAACATTTATGAAAACCCTTATTGAATACATCCGAATATATAATCCGAAGTACTGGTTTTTTGAGGGGCCCTCTAAGAAAAAATACAGTGGAAGCTCCGTACTTAACATCGTCAAACGAGCAGCTCAAAGAGCAGGTATCGCACAGAAAGTCACTCCGCATACGCTCAGGCATAGTTTTGCGACTCATCTATTAGAACACGGCACAGATGTGAGATATGTACAAGAGTTGTTAGGACACT